>JAJZDO010000018.1 GCA_021805955.1 Acidobacteriota bacterium | reverse complement strand
GAACAACCGCTTTATCGTTCTGGCGCTGGCCATTCTACTGTTCGCGTGGGGCATCGTCTCGTTCCGCAATCTCCCGGTGGAAGCTTACCCGGACGTCGCCAACAATTACGTTGACATCATTACGCAGTGGCCGGGGCGGGCAGCGGAGGAGGTCGAACAGCAAGTCACGATACCGATCGAAATCCAGATGGCCGGTATTCCCCATGTGGAACATTTGCGTTCGTTTTCCCTTGCTGGACTTTCCGACGTCAAGCTGATCTTCGACGATGCCTCTGTGAACGACTGGAACCGCGAGAAGGTGTTGGAGCGGCTCTCGCAAGTGACCTTGCCGCAAGGACTGCAGCCGCAAATCGGCACCGACTGGAGTCCCGTCGGCCAGATCTACTGGTACACGCTGAAGAGCACCAATCCCGCCTACGACAACATGGCCTTGAAATCGATCGAGGACTGGACGCTGGAGAAACAGCTCAAATCAGTTCCGGGCGTGGTCGATGTGTCGAGCTTCGGCGGCATTACGCGCGAATATCAAGTGCGGATCGACCCCAACAAGCTTGTCTCCTATGGACTGAGTATCAGCCAGGTCGAGCAGCAACTCGCGAACAACAACACCAACGCGGGTGGCAGTTTTATTCAGGAAGGCCAGCAACAAGTTAACATTCGCGAAGTAGGCCTCTTCACGAATGTCCAGGACATCGAAAATACTGTCTTGAAGACCGCGACCGGCACGGCGCTGCGCGTGAAAGACATTGCCGCCGTGGTGCAAGGGCCGAAGATCCGCCTGGGGCAGATCGGCAAGGCGATCCACCGTGAGGATGGAAAAGTAGTCGACGATCCGGATGTGGTTGAGGGGATCGCGCTGCTGCAGAAAGGGGACGATTCAGATTCAACGCTCGTCGGCATTCACAAGAAGGTGCGGCAGCTCAACGATACGTACCTGCCGAAAGGCGTCAAGATCGTTCCCTTCCTGGACCGCAGCGATCTGGTCAACTACACCACACACACCGTACTGCACAATCTGACAGAGGGAATAATCCTTGTAGTCATTGTTCTGTTCCTGTTCCTCGGGAACATACGCGGCGCCATCATCGTCGCGCTCACCATTCCATTTTCACTTTTATTTGCGTCGATTTGCCTCGATCTCCGGCACATTCCGGCCAATCTGCTGTCCCTGGGCGCTCTCGACTTTGGCATGGTGGTGGATGGCGCCGTCGTCATGGTCGAGAACATTGTGCGCCATCTCAACCGCAAAGGGACAAAGATCCAAACACCCGCGGAACAGATTCGAGATGCCGCGCACGAGGTGCAGCGTCCCGTTTTCTACGCCATCGGCATCATCATCACGGCCTACCTGCCTATCTTTACCCTGCAATCTGTCGAAGGGCGCCTGTTCAAGCCCATGGCGTGGACGGTTGCTTTCGCTCTTTTAGGAGCATTGATCTTCTCCATCCTGATCGCGCCGGTTTTGTCCAGCTTCATGTTCCGTCGCGGCGCGACAGAATGGGAAAACCCGGTGATGACGTCTCTGACGGAACGCTATCGCGCCGGTGTCACCTGGGCGATACGCCGCCGATGGCTCACGATTGGGGTCGCGGTCGTCGGTCTGTTTGTTGCGATCTATCTAGCCTTTGGCGGCGTCATCGGTTCGGAATTCCTGCCCCATCTGGACGAGGGCGCAATCTGGGTCCGGGGCACGCTTGCTCCAAGCACAGGCCCGGAGGCTGGCGTGCGCATTGTGGAACAGGCGCGCATCGTCCTTGCTTCGTTCCCTGAAGCAACGCAGGTAGTCAGCCAGGTGGGAAGGCCGGACGACGGGACCGACACGACCGGCTTTTTCAATACAGAGTATTTCGTGGACCTGAAGCCGAAGGACGAGTGGCGTCCGGTATTCAGACAAAATAAAGATGAGTTGATCGCCGCCATGGACCGCCAGCTGGAGAAGATGCCGGGCGTCATCTGGAACTTTTCGCAACCGATTTCAGACAACATGGAAGAGGCTGTCAGCGGCGTCAAGGGCGAACTGGCGGTCAAGGTTTACGGCGACAACCTGAAAACCCTGGAAGCCAAAGGCGACCAGATCGTCCAGATCATGAGCAAGATCAAAGGCGTGCAGGACCTTGGCTTGTTCCGCGTGCTCGGCCAACCCAACCTGAATTACACCGTCGATCGCCAGGCGGCGGCACGCTTCGGGATCAACGTGGCCGATGTGCAGGACGCGATCCAGACCGCCGTCGGCGGCAATGCTGTCAGTCAGGTGCTCCGCGGCGAAGCGCGTTATGACTTGGTCATGCGCTATCTACCGCAATATCGCAATACGCAGGAGGCCATCGACGACATCCGCCTGCTTGCGCCTTCTGGAGAACGCGTTTCCCTCGCGCAACTGACAAACGTGAAAGCGGAGGATGGCGCCGAAGAGATTTATCGTGAGAATGGCCAGCGCTATGTTGCCATCAAGTACAGCGTTCGTGGCCGGGACCTGGGCGGCACAGTGGAGGAAGCCATCAGGAAAGTCAGCGAGCAGGTGAAACTGCCGCCGGGTTACAGCATCGACTGGGCGGGCGAGTATGCCAGCGAAAAACGCGCCGACAAGCGCTTGCTGGTCGTTCTACCCATTACCGTCCTTGTCATCTTTATCATCCTGTACACAATGTTCAAATCGTTCAAATGGGCAATGCTCATCCTGGCGAATGTAGCCATGGCGCGGGTGGGCGGATTGCTGGCGCTGCTGGTCACGCATACGAATTTCAGCGTCTCCTCCGGCGTGGGCTTTCTGGCGCTGTTTGGAGTCTCCGTGCAGACGGGCGTCATCATGCTGGAGTACATCAATCAATTGCGCGTCCGTGGCCACTCCATTGAGGACGCGGCCGTCGAAGGCGCCGTGCTGAGGCTGCGGCCCATCATGATGACCATGCTGGTGGCGACGCTGGGCCTGCTGCCGGCGGCGCTTTCACACGGCATCGGGTCCGATTCGCAGCGTCCGTTCGCCATTGTGATCGTCGGCGGGCTGATAGCCGACCTGGTGATGAGCATCTTTCTTCTGCCGACTCTCTATGTCTGGATTGCCGGCGATGGAGACGTGCTTCCTACACCGGAAACGGAGTTCGAAAATTGAGGAAGGAAACCGCACAATTCGCCGGCCCGGCTAGCACCGCCCGTGTCTTCCGGTCCTTATTGATTGCGCTGGCGGCTTACCTGCTGTTTGTTCCATGCCGGTTGGCCTTCGGACAAACGGCCGCATCTGCGCCGCTGACGCTGGAACAGGCCGTCGCCATCGCGCGCGCCAACAATCCTTCCCTACTCTCCGCCGAGCAAAACCTTTTTTCCGTCAAGGCCCAGGAGTTGCAGGCGGGAGTCCGCGAGAACCCCTACTTCACGGTCTATGGCTCCAACCTGACCAACCCGGCGAACTCCACCACCCCCTATGCATATAGCCTTCAACTCTCGCGTCTCTTTGAACGCGGACAGAAACGCCGCTGGCGGCTGGACAGCGCACGTTCTACAACCGAACAGACCGCAGCCCAGTTCCACGACCAGCAACGGCAGGCGGTGCTGCTGGTCAAGCAGGCATTTACCAACATGCTGCAGGCAAAGTCGGCATTGGAAATCGCGGAAGAGAACCTTAAGGATTTCACCCGCGAACTGAACATCAACCAGGAGCGATACAAGGCCGGTGATATCGGCAAGCTGGACTTTGAGCGACTGGATCTGCAGCTCGCACAGTATGAGTCCGATGAATCCGCCGCGAAGACAACGCTTGCGCAGTCCAGCTACCAACTGCAGACGTTGCTGGGTTATCCAAAGCTGA
>JAJZDO010000541.1 GCA_021805955.1 Acidobacteriota bacterium | reverse complement strand
TGACGCTTGGTCGCCGCCTCGTTTTGGGCGCAGTGACGGCACTGACGTTCGGGATACTATTCAAATGCTTCTACCACCTCCATCGGCTTTTCGGGAAGTACTCCCGTGGACAGATTTTCACTCGGGAGTCTGTCGGCCAGTTGCGGCAGTTTGGCATTGCGTGTCTGCTGTGGGGCGTCATGAAGTTCCTCTGGGGGGTATCGCTCGCTCTCTCGATGCATCCGCAGAAGTCGTTCGAAGGCCACACGGACGCCTTCGTCATCGGTGGCATCCTCATCGTGATCGCGTGGTTTATGGACATGGCCGTTGATTTGCGCGAAGAGAACGAACTCACCATCTGAGCGGGAGAGAGAACAACCATGCCGATTATCGTGAATGTGGATGTAATGCTCGCCCGACGGAAGATGCGGCTGAACACGCTGGCCGAATTGGTCGGAATTACTGCGCAAAACCTGTCTGTGCTCAAAACTGGCCGCGCCAAAGCTATTCGTTTTAGCACGTTGGAGAGGCTGTGTGAAGTGCTAGATTGTCAGCCCAGCGACCTTCTTTTCTTCGAAAAGGGCGCGGATGCCGGTGTGGTGGCGGACGTATAAGCAAAGTCCGAGTTCAGCAGGCGGAATAACGCGAACGGGCTGGCTTCCCTGATTCCTCCATGCGCCAAGTCACGTTCAGATGAACGGGCTTTTCTGGTAAATTGCAACGGGGAATAAACCTGAATTGCTATGATGTTGACAGGCGTGCGTATTGCCACCTGTCGTCCCCTGTTTCCATTCATGCAGTTCAAGCCGTCAAATCGGGCCACGAAAGCCGCCATTGCCGCCAGCATCGTGATGCTACTGGTCGCCATGCTGTTGCCGGTCTGCCACCTGCATCCGTTGCTCGATAAAGGCGCGCCGGATCACTGCACCATCTGCGTCTCCCTGCACGCCGCCGCTCCGCTGGTCGTCCATGTACCTGCAGCCGTTGCCCTGATGCAGACGGACAGGGTTTTTATCGCGCCGGCACCCGTGCTGCGCGTCCATATTGCCCGATTTGCTCCGACTCGCGCCCCACCTCTCTCAGCCTGCTGATCCCGAACCACAAAATTCAGAGTGTCGCCGGTCCCAATGCTTTTCCACCTTCTGAGAGGGATTTTCTTATGAGGCGTGCAGCGTTTTCGCTCGCATTTGCAGTGATATTTCTATTTCCGGCGGGAACATCGTATCTGCTGGGCCAGGGTACCGGCGGCAGCGTGCATGGCACGGTTGTCGATGCAGCCGGCGCCAGCGTTCCAGGGGCCACAGTTGAACTGATCAATCCTGTCAGCGGACTGCATCGAACGACGACAACGGATGCGGCCGGTGTCTTTTCCATTCGCAACGTCCCTTTTCAGAGCTGCTATCTGGCCGTGAGCGCGCCCGGATTCAGTCCGGCCCATCGGGACATCAAGATACTGACCCCGGTCCCGATCAATCTTGATATGACCATGGCCGTCGCCACTTCCAGTACCACCGTCACGGTCTCATCCGATAGCGAAGACCTGTTGAGCGGCAATCCCAGTTATCACACCAACGTCGACATGTCGAAATTCAGTAAAGTCCCGGACGACGATCCCCAGAATGGATTGAGCGGCGCGATCACATTGGCAAGCCCCGGCATCGCGGCCGACTCCAATGGCATGTTCCATCCGCTGGGCGAACATGCGGACACGGACGTCAGCATGGACGGAGAACCGGACACGGACCAGCAAAGCCGCACTTTCACCAATCAGTTGACCTCGCACGCGATCCAGTCGATGAAAATCATCAATGGCATCATTCCGCCGGAGTATGGCGACAAAGTCAGTTTGATCGTGCAGGCCACGACGAAGTCTGCCTTGGGAAACGTCAAGCCGACAGGAAGCATCACCAGCACCTACGGCTCTTTCGGAACAAGCTCGACGGATGTCCAAATTGGCGTTGGAGGCAATAAGTGGGGCAATTTCGTGGACATGAACGGACTGAACGGCGGACGTTTCCTGGATACGCCGGAGTTCAGTGTCATTCACGCTTACGGCAACAACGAAAATTACTTTGAACGCATCGATTATGATCCCGGCCCTTCCGACACTCTGCACCTGGACTTGAATGCGGCCCGTACCTGGGCACAGAACCCAAATCAGTACGACCAGCAGGCTGCGGGGCAAGACCAGCGCGAGCAGATATTTACCTATAACGCGGCAGGGTTCTGGACGCGCGTCCTGAATGAAAGGTCGTTGCTGGATGTCAACGCTTATATCCGACAGGACAATTTCCACTACTATCCCAGCGCCAACATTTTTGCCGACACTCCGGCCACCCTTTCGCAAAGCCGGCGGCTGCAGAACATCGGTCTTCATTCGGACTACTCCTACGCGCACGGCGTCCACAACATCAAGGCCGGAGCATCGTTCCAGGTGACGTTTTTGAATGAAGGCTTCGGCTTCGGCATCACCAGTCCGACCTATAACGCAGTCTGCCAGGACCCGAATGGCACGCCGGTCGTGGCGCCTGGAGTGACCAAGCCCGCGCAGTGCGCGGCCGCTGGATATCAGCCCAATCCGAACTTTCTGCCGGGCGAGCTGCAATACGACCTGACGCGCAACGGCCGCTTTTTCACCTTCAAAGGGAACGCGGCAATCAAGGAAGAGGCGCTTTACTATCAGGACAACATCGTGTGGCACAATTGGCAGTTTTTGATCGGCGCGCGTGGCGACAACTACAACGGCCTCAGTCGGAAATACATGTTCGAGCCGCGAGCGGGCGTGACCTACGCGTTGCCGACCGGGACGATCGTTACCGCCGGATATGCGCGGTTGATGCCGACTCCGTACAACGAAAACCTGATCTTATCCAGCTATACGGGCAACGGCGGATTGGCAAACAACCTAGGGGCCTACGGACAACACCCGCTGGACCCCGCAACGCGGAACCAGTACAACGTTGGGTTGCAGCAGGGGATCGGCAAGTACATCGTAATCAGCGCGCAATATTTTTGGAAATACACCAAGGGCGACTACGACTTCGACGTGGTCCTGAATACCCCGTTGACCTTTCCCATCCAGTGGAAGAAGTCCGACATTACGGGCGCAGACGCGGAAATTACGCTTGTCCCGACCCATGGGGTTTCCGCCTACGTGACCATGGGCCACTCCCATTCGTTGTTTTATCCGCCGGAGATTGGCGGCATCATCTTCAACAACAACTCGAATGCTGTTAGCGCGGAACCCTTCCTTATCGACCACGATCAGGTATTCGAACAGAATACCCATGTGCAATATCAGCCGAAGGCGAATGGGCCATGGTATGGGTTCACCTGGAGATACGAAAGCGGACTGGTCGCCGGGAATGTGCCTTTTGGCAGCGCTCCAGGCGTGCCGATCAGCTTGACGTATCTGACGGCAGACCAGCAGCAGCAGATCAAACTGAGCTGCAACGGCGTGTACGCAACGCTGAATGCGCCGTTGACGAGCTGTCTGCCCTCGCAACTCAAGTCGCCGCTCGTTTATATCCCGGCTGCCGGGACGTATACGCCTTATGGGAACCCGCCTCGCGTTTCACCGCGCAGTTTGTTCGACATGGATGCGGGTTGGCAGAACATCTTTCACAAATCGCATTACCAGACGGACCTGATTCTTACGGCTACGAACATTGCGAATAAAGTTGCCCTGTACAACTACCTTTCCACCTTTAGCGGGACGCACTTTACCCCTCCGCGCATGGTCACCGTCTCGGCGACCTTGAATTTTTAGCGTGCGGGCGTCACGGCATCACGATCAGTCGTTCGCCATACTGGGTCTGCTCCC
>JAJZDO010000561.1 GCA_021805955.1 Acidobacteriota bacterium | reverse complement strand
GCTTGGCGATGATCCAGGTGCTGCTTCCATAGGCGGCTACGCGATTGCGAACCAGCTTGACGTCTTCTGCCGTGCGCACAAAAGAAACAGCGACTGCATCCACGCCGCTTTTGAGCGCAAACTCGAGATCGATAGCGTCCTTTTCCGTCAAAGAGGGAACGCGCACGGGAATACCAGGCAGGTTGATTCCCTTGTTTTCGCCCAGTTTGCCACCATTGACCACCTCGCAGACAACGTCGTCGCCAGATATCTCTGCCACGCGGAGTTCAATCAGGCCGTCGGAGAGCAGAATACGGGACCCCTGCTCAACATTCTCAGCCAGGGTCTTGAAGGTAGTTCCGACGAGTTCGGCGGTGCCCTCCACCTCGCGCGGGGTGATGGTGATGCGTTTTCCTGCGACCAGCATGACGGCCTGGTGATCTTTGAGCTTCGAGGTGCGAATCTTTGGACCCTGCAAATCCGCCAAAAGGCAGAGCGGTCGATTCTCTTCCTTGCTGACTTTTCGGATCATGTGAATCAGAGCAAGCTTTTCCTCGTGGGTGCCATGCGAAAAATTCAGCCGCACAACGTTAATGCCGGCACGCACAAGCTGCCGGAAGACAGGCTCGGTGTTCGACGATGGTCCCAGCGTGGCGACAATCTTTGCACGACGATCAAAAGAACTCTCCGCGGATTTCAAACCAGCAATCGACATTGGTCAAGACACTCCATAGTAGTTGGACGGTACGGGAAAAAGGCGAATGGACACAGACCTCTCGCTTACACAACAGTGAAGCCTGCAACTGCTTGTTTGCCCTATGAAACGCGTAGATCAGGCGTTCAAGTCGCGCTTTGGCAGACCGCTTCATTGTACAGGACTGACCACATGGGGATCGTCAGCGAGCAGGCAGGAAGAAGAATTTAGTCGACTTGGAATGCTGCTCCGGAGGGGTTTTGGGGCTGTGCCTGAAGCTCGCGATTTTTGGCCGCGCACTTTTCCAGTCGAGCACGAAACAGGACGCCGTTCAACTCGGCACCGAGCAGAATGCTGAGCGAGGTCATGTAAAGCCAGACGAGCGTGGCAATGCCAGCGCTGAGCGAGCCATAGATGATGGAGTAGTCGGCTCGCCGCGTCAGATACCATCCAAACAAGAGTGTCTCTGGAAACCAGATCAAGGTGCTCGCGATTGCACCAGGAGCAACCCAGGCCCAATGCTCACGGCGATAGGTGCCAAAGTGATATACGGTGCCCATAACCACCATCGTTGTCAGCATGGCCAGCATCCATCGCGCCAGTCGCCACAGCAGCAGCACGATGGCTCGGAGTTCGTGAGTGGAGTTGGCGATCATCCACTGCTCAATGGGATGGCCGAAGACGAGCAGCAGCGTGGCCGCCGAGAGTGGGACGAGTGCCAGCGGACCCAGCATGAGTGCCCGGAAGTGCAGCGCCCAGAATCCGCCTTCGTTGCGCGGAAGACGATAGGCGCGGCGAAAGCCTTCCATGAGCGAAAGCATCACACCCAACGCGGCATATGCGCTGAGCGCAACCGCGGAGGCAAGTACCTGGACGGAGTGAAGCCTGCGGCTTTGAAAGTAGGATTGCAGCAGCGACATCGTATCGGAAGGCAGAAACTGTTCTGCCCCGACGCGAAATTGGTCCAGAAGAGCGTTGCCCTCAGGCATGACTGCAAGCGCGGTGGTGCCAAGCAGCAGAGCGGGAAAGAGCATCAGTATCCCGGAATAGGCAGCAGCCTTGGCTGTGTTGAGTACGTCATGCTGGATTCCCTGTTGCAGGGTCTGCTTTATGGTCTGAAGGACCGATTCCCGCAGTAGTTTTTTCAGCCGCTGCATCGCTCCTCCTTGCAGAGTTTTTTGAGCACTTATCCTCTGGCTCGGTTCAAGCCAGATGCAGAAACAGCGCCAATCCGCTCTCAATGACCCGGTTGCAGGGCACCAAAAACAGGCTAATCCAATAGCCGCCCAAAAACAGCACGAGGAAAAATCCAAATCGAGCAATCTGATCATAGACCTGAACCGCGTTGTATGGCAGCGCATTGCGCAGAAGGTGGCCTCCGTCAAGCGGGGGAATGGGCATCAGATTGAAGAACAGCAGCGCCAGATTGACTTCGATGGTCAGGTAGCCAAGCAAGGCGAGTGCCTGAAGATTCGAAGCGCCTTGCAGTAGAACCTGCATGTTCATCGCCGCCACGACTGCAATCCTGCCTTCGCTGCCCATGAATGCGATGCTTGCCAGCAGCAGAAAAGCCAGGCAAACCAAAAGCAAATTGCTCAATGGTCCAGCCAGCGTGGTGAGCATGTCACCACGCTTGACGTTGCGGAAGTTGCGTGTGGTGACAGGAGTGGGCTTGGCCCAGCCGACGAGAAAACCGCCCAGCCCCAGACCGAGCAGGGGGCCAAAAATCATCAGCGCGGGAAAGACAAGCGTACCCAGCACATCAATATGCCGGATTGGGTTCAACGTTACGCGTCCCTGCTGAAAGGCTGTCTGATCGCCCAAACGTAGCGCCATCCATGCGTGCGCGCACTCATGCACGGAAAGCGAAAATAATAGAATGACAAATTCAAAAACGGCAATCACCAGATCCAGACTGGACACATGCACAAGCGATCTCCAAGCTCGATAAAAGCTCAGCTTAGCATGGTTGACTGCCAGGGTCTTTCTGCCGCAGATGACGGAAGGCGCAGTTAGACCTGGCCCTGCGCTGTTCCGTGAGGACCGATAATCTCTCCGGCAGCCAACCGCGTGCCAGCCAGCAGAATCGTATGCGCGCCAACGCGTGCCCTTGCGCCAATTTCAGTGGGTGCAAAGAGCACGTGATCATAGTTACGAGCATCGTGTGTGTGTGTGTAGATCCGCGCATAGGTTCCGATGACGGCGCTTTCCCCGATGTGAATCGCAGCACGATCATCGAGCAAGGCGCGATGGCGAACGATGGCTCCATCGTCGAAGTGCAGGTTATATCCATACGTAAGCTCAACCCCATGATCGATGCGCACGCCGCGCCCCATGTGGGCAAAGAGGTGGTGGCCCAGCATGCAGCGAAATCGAATGCCGAGCCAGTGATTCAGCCCGATAGGGGAACGGTCAAACATCATCCAGAACCAGAGTAGCGGTTTGCTGCGGGCAAAGCGCTCAGGATCGACGTCGGGATGATGTTCGGCTTCGAGCGTGATGTTGTTGGGGTCAAGAGAAAACTGCTGTACATTCAGGGGTAGTTCGCTGGTGAGGGTGGCATTGGCTTTGCCGCCGTGAGGGCGGCCAAGGTAAAGCTGATAAAGCTGGTCGCGCACAATTTCTGCGCGGCGCTCGGCCGCCTGATGCCGCGTGAATTCTTCGTTGAGATGAGCCAGCCAGCGGCGGTAAATTTCCTCAGCCTCTGGCAGCGGTTCCGGTGTGCGGGGAGTATGGATTCCACCTTCTGTCAATGCCGTCATAGTATGGACGATACACCTGTGCTGCTGTTTTTCGTCAACACGGAAACTTGTCTCATGCTGGACAGAACAAGAGTGGTTTTGACACCGTGCGTGTATCTCGATAGCATGGCGGCGCGCCATAAAAGTTTCTGCTGAAGAATTCATTCTTTTTCGCATTCAGGGTTTGCCGGGGGTTGTCATGCGAAATACGCCGAAAGCCATGCAGTTACCCACTCGATTCAGTCGTAATTCAGGCCCCATCATCCTGTTCCTGTGTGCAATGGCATGCATGGGCTTGGAGTTGCTCCGCGCAGAGCCAGCACCGATGTTGAATCGCGCGCTCATGGCTTCCCAGTGGCCTGCATTTTGGATTGCCAGCCCGTCTGTTCCGGG
>JAJZDO010000836.1 GCA_021805955.1 Acidobacteriota bacterium | reverse complement strand
ATGTGAGTTGGATGGGTGTCGCTCCGGCAACGGTTTTCACGCCCGGCGGAGTCTGTAAAATGCGCGCGTTATCCGCTACGGTCACCGTCGTCGGCGCTCCGGTATCGGGCTTGACGGTGAGCGATTTGCCGGCGATGGCCGTAATCGAGCCAACCAGGCGGGTCGCCGCCGCCGGCTGGGCGCCGGTCTGTTGTGCCGACGCCGTCCGGGCCGTTGGCGCGAGGACATATCCGAATCCGCTGAACAGAACAACCAAACATGCGATTCTTGCTCGGCCCATGAATACCTTTCTTTCCGTTCGCCGGATGGCGCGGTGTCCGCGCGAGGCGACGTGTTGATAGTGACGTTGAACCCCCTGCCAGGGTTTCATCAATCGAGCAACATACTATACCCTTTTCAGCCGCACGGCGCGGTCGCGCGCGGATGCGTCCATAGCGGCATAGTGAAGATGCAGTTCCGGCATGCAAGTGAGATAAGCTGGGAACCTGAACAGATGCGGAGGACTTCGCATGGCGGCGCGTTGGATGCGGCAACTGGGTCGAATTTTGCTGGTGCTGGTTGGCTTGCTTGCGCTGTTGTATGTAGGGGACTGGGCAGTGTTGGAGGTCCGCGTCGCGCACGGAACTGCGTACAGCACGGTCGAGGTCACGCAATTTCTGGCCACGCAACTGAAGGGCAACAAGACGGAATATGACTGGATGGGAACCGTCGAGGAAACATGCACGCGATCTCTGTTTCCGCAGAAGGGGCATCCTCCCTGCTGGTGGTTGAAACGGCATACATCCCAGTGGGAATGAGTTTGGTGGAAATCTCCGACCGTTTAGTTTGTTCCGGTTGCGAATTCAGGAATGAAATGGCTCCAAAGGGGACGCAACTCACAGGTCCGATGGGCGTCTAATTTAATAACACTCCGTTTGCGGAGACGCCCTACCTATGCATCTGCCCAAATTAGAACGCCGACCTGAACTGGATGCTCTGCGCGGGCTGTTCCTGGTCTGGATGACGCTGACGCATTTGCCAACGCGCTTCAGCGATTTCGTGGATCAGCCGATTGGATTTGTCACGTCGGCGGAGGGGTTCGTGTTTCTCTCCGCGCTGCTGGTGGGGCGACTTTATGTCCGGGAGCTGCTGGAGGATGGGCCGCGGGTTCGCAGGAAGCTGTGGAGGCGCTCGCTCAAGATATACGGCTATCACCTGCTGATGCTGGGGTTTGCATTTACCGTGGCAGCGGCCTACGCCGTGCATACGCACAAGGCAGCGCTGACGAATCTTCTGGACTTCTATCTGGCGCATCCGATGGTGGCGATTGTCGGCTCGGTGCTGCTGCTGTATTGCCCCCCGCTGCTGGACATTCTGCCGATGTATGTGATGTTTCTTTTCTTCACGCCGCTGTTGCTGTCGGCGTCCTGGCGCTATGGATGGAGAACGATTCTGGCGTGCAGTGGACTGGTGTGGCTGCTGGCTCAGTTCGGGCTTCGAGACCTGGCGCATCACGCCATTGTGCAGGTGACGCATCTCCACATTCCGCTGCAGGAGACGGGCGCGTTCAATCTGTTTGCGTGGCAGGCAGTCTGGATCGGTGGGCTATGGCTGGGCGCGCAGTCGGCAATGGGCATCGCGCCGCTGCGAAGAATTCCCAGTTGGTGCGCTGCGGTGGCGGGCGCTGTCTGCCTGTTTTTCATTGGCGTCCGTCACGGATGGCTGGGGTCGCATCTGACGCAGCAATCGTTGGGAATGATGCTCGACAAGTGGCAGATTGGACCGTTGCGAGTTTTGAATCTGCTGGCTTTCATGATTGTTTTCTATTGGTTGCGGAAGTACGTGCTGCGGGCGGTTTCGATTGAGCCGTTCCTGACGCTCGGCAAAGCTTCGTTGCAGGTATACTGCGCGCATCTGTTCTTCGTGTTTGCGGGTTTGGCGCTGCTCTACGGGGAAGTGGAGCAACTGCAAGGGATTACGGCAATTACTCTGGTTGTGGTCACCTTTGCCGTGCTGCTGCTGGTGGCAGCCAACGAAGCGAGAAAGCGGCGCAAGAATCGTGAGGCGAGGAAGCAAGCTGCCATCCCGTCTTCCGTCCCGCAAGAAGAAGCGGCTTAACAGGTCTGCTCTTTCCTGGACGGCACAATGGGCGAGTTCAGTACCGGTGCTCCTGTCCGTCAAAAAATGTGATCCAGGTCACCAAAAGAGGCAACCCATCCCTGGAAGAATGCATCGCTGGATTCTATGAAGTGGTCCGTGCCTATTTAGCCTGGCTGTTCGATGCGGCCGCTTTATTTTATAGAAAAGGAGCTTAGTCATGACGCTCGAACAGCGATTCCACCCATCATCCAAATCTATTTCTGTCTCCGCCAGATTAACCTGCGCATGCGCAGCGAAAATTAGAAGCACAAAACCCAATATCGGGAAGCATCATTCCAAATCATTGCTCTGCGCGGGTTTGTTAGCGATCGCGCTTCCGGTGTTGCAAGGGTGCGGCGGATATTCATCGATGAACAAAACCTATACGACGACGCCGACCCAATCCAGCAGCCAGGCTTTGTGGGTTGCCAACGGCACCAATGTCCTGGAGTTCGCTTCCACCTCCCTGACTGCGATGGGAAGCGCCGCGGCAGCGCCGTCGTTGACTGTGAACAGCAGCGCTTTTGCGGCCCCGCAAGGAGTGATTTTCGACACATCCGCCGACCTGTGGGTTGTCGATGGTGGAACCGTCAGCACCGGAGGCACAGCGAAGCCGGCGCTCTATGAGTTCACTTCCAAGCAACTCTCGGGCATACAATCCGGGTCCAGCGTGATGCCGAACATGACCATCAACTCCAACGCCTTTGTCTTTCCGCAGCAGGCCGTGTTCGATAGCAAGGGCGATCTGTGGGTAAGCGACAGCGGGGCCAACGCGGTCTTTGAATTTACGCCTACGCAACGGATGGCCTCGGGTACGAACGTCATGCCGAATATCACCATCAAGTCCAACCCAGCTTTCAACGGCGCACTGGGTATCGCTCTGGATTCGAGCGGCGATCTGTGGGTCGCCAATCACGGGACCACGACGATCTTCGAGTTCAACGCGGCTGCGCTTCCGACAACCAGCGGCAGCATGACTCTGACTCCCAACATCATGTTGTCGGATGATGGCAAAGGCTCCATCCAGGGGCCATGGGCGCTGGCATTCGATAGCGCGGGCAATCTGTGGTCGAGCAACGCCAATTCCGGGAACACTGTCGTCCAATTCTCCAAGGCAAGTTTGGCGGCAACTGGGAGTCCGTCTCCCGCAGTCATGTTGAATTCCACCATGGTTAGCGGGAATGCAAGCCTGAGTACCCCCAAGGGGATCGCGTTCGATTCTTCCGGCGATTTGTCCGTGGCCAGTTCGGCCGCTCCCTTTGGCGTCGGTCTCTATAGCGCTTCTCAGCTCTCAGCGGGCGGGGCTGTCGCTCCCAACGTGTTCATTGTTGGCGCGGCAACGACTTTGAAGGCGCCCGCCGGTGAAAATTTTGGGCCGACTATCACGTATGGGAGTTCTGGAGGAGGAACCTACAATGGAGGCATGTATTAGTACTACAGTTATAGATAGAGAATTGTTTGGGGTAGCTGCGCTGTAAACCATTGATTTTTATAGAGCAGTGAGCGAGTGGGGTCGCGATGGAAATCAGGGGAATCCATTAACTGCAACTGTAGTACTAGATTCACTCGCTCAGGAAGAACCTCTCGCTTCGCAGTAAACTCCCGCTAGGAGTTCTTGCGCGGTTCAAATGCTGTTTGAATCATGCACCCGTCTGGTGCTTCTTTGGCGCTTCTGCCTATATGGACAGGTTCTCACAGGGAAGATTGGCCACCGACAAATCCAAATTCCTGTGCAAATTGCGTAGCGGCACCACCCCAATCAACCTTCCCAATTTGGAGCAAAGCGGGCGCTGCGATGAGCACGGAGATTTGTGCCGGGAAAACTGTACTTTGAAGGGAGGGAAACGGGCGAAAATCCTTGCAAGATTTTACCCCTCGCGTAAGGATTCTCGGCCCGGAGGAAGATTCCGTAAGGTATTGATTTTAATAATGGTCGGGACGGGCAGATTTGAACTGCCGACCCCTCGCACCCCAAGCGAGTGCTCTACCAGGCTGAGCCACGTCCCGACGGTCGCGTTCGAGAAACAACGCAGGGTCTTGCACAGTTTACACCGGCCTTTCGACCGGCAACACATTCCGCGCATTTCTTATGCAGTCGGCGGAACATATTCCTTGGGCACGGCAGAGCCTTCGCCGAAGAAGAACTGGTCCATCTGCTCGACCAGGAACTCCTGGGCCTCGCGGGTCCAGGGCTGCAGGCGGTATTCGTTCAGCAGCATTTTCTGGCGCTCCAGCCACTCTCCCCAGGCCCGCTTGGACACGCTGTGATAGATCTTGTTGCCGAAGTCGCTGTCGAACGGCGGCTCGTCGAGGCCTTCCATTTGCGTCTTGTATTTCGCGCATTGAACCATGTGTGCCATGCTTGTTCGCTCCAAAAAGATTCTCTTGTCTAGTGTACGGTTTTGAGGGCGGCTATGCCGAGCTGGGGATCGCGCCGGGGAGATTCGGCGGAGATATGTGGACACTCGTACAATGATTCTTAAATATCAATAGACTAAACGACGGACAGGTTCTCCAGCTTGTATTTCCAGCGGAAAACGACCGGGGCCTCATTGATCTCCTTGAGGTAGAGGTCGATCCGCGTCGTCAGTTCGTCGGCCGAGGCGACCCTGATTCCGCGCAGCAGGGTCTTGGCCATTTTGCCGAAGAAAGATTCGATCAGGTTGAGCCAGGAGCCGTGTTTGGGCGTGAAGATGAATTCAAAGCGGTTCGGCAGCGTGGCCAGGAACGTGCGTGTTTGGCGCGAGAGGTGCGCGGAGTGGTTGTCGAGCACGATTCGGATGCGCGCGCCCGCCGGGTAATGCGCGTCGGCCAATTCGAGGAACTCAATAAACTCCGCACTGCAGTGCCGTTTGCGCGCCAGTCCGAGAACCTCGCCCGTCAACAGGTCGATGCCCGCCAGAAGGGAGACCGTTCCGTGCCGGATGTACTCGTGGTCGCGCCCGATCGTGGCATGTTTTCCCGGCACTGGCGGAAGGTCGGGTGCGGTGTTCTCGATGGCCTGAATTCCGGGTTTCTCATCATAGGAGAGCACCGCCACCAGATCCGGCGGAGGTGCGGCTTTCTCGCGCCAAATCTCCACTTCCCTGTAAACATGCAACACCTGCACCATCTTGGCGTCGAACTCTGGATCGCGTCGCTCCAGGTAGTACTGAATCCTGTGTGGCTGCACCTGATTCGCACGGAGAACCTTGGAGACCGTTCCACGCCCCAGCCGGGAGAGACTCGGATGTCCCGCCGCAGTGGAGTGCTTGCGGATATGCTGGGCCAATAGCCGCGTCGTCCAAAGTTCCTGCGCGTAGCCCAAATTCTTCGGCTTTTGGCAGGCCAGAGAGACCACCCACGCTCGTGCCTCCGGCGTCATCGTCGGCCGGCGCCCCCGGCCAGGCAAATCTGCCAATGCCTGCGCCACCCCAAATTCCAGGGCCTTGTTCACGCACCGTTCGACCCGCGGTCGGTTCGTTCCCATACTTCGGGCAATCGCTGAGATGGTTTCGCTTGCGTGATACCGCAGCAGAATCGAGGCCCGCTGCACACGGCCAGCCGCCTCCGTTCTCGACTGCGAAAGCATGGCCAGCATCTCCACCTCTGCTGAACTCAACTTCAACGGCGCTCGATGACTGACGAAAGGCATGCGACAAGGCTCCTCGCAATGATATGCAAAGAGCCTACACCACAACCTATTATATTGAACTGCTATTTAGGAATCATTCTGCTAGGAGTGTGTCGGGCATAGATTCGTGACGGAGCCTATAGCGTGGGCAGCCGGTTCTGTTTTTATGTTCGAGCCATGGGCCAGAACTTCATTGCTGACAGGGTCAACCAGACGCTGCTGTTTCCCCCATCGCTTCACGACTGGCTTCCCGAGGGCCATCTGGCCCGCTTTCTTTTGGATGTGGTATCGGCGCTGGACCTGAGCGCCATCTACAAGTCCTATCAGGACAAGGATGGCCGCGGGCAGGCGGCCTACGCGCCGGAGATGATGGTCCGCCTGCTTCTGTACGGCTACGCGAGGGGCGTCTACAGTTCGCGCAAGATTCAGACGCGCACATTCGAGGACGTGGCCTTCCGTTATCTTTCCGGCGACCGGCACCCCGACCACGCCTGGCGTATTCAAGCGGGCGCTATTCGCTGATGGTCGGCTCTTCTTTCGCGAATATTTTGCTGCATGGATCCGTGGAGTTTCACTAAAACTCTGGCCCCTGAGGTCTGGGCGGCTCGAAGGTCCTGTTGCCGCCCACGCAGCGCCGCCGCGAAAACAGTTCGGATGACGGAACAGGGATCTTTGCAATCGCGGTATTTGCGCCGAACCGGATTTGCGGCGGACAATATCGGCATCTCACTGTATAGCCATGGAAGACCCTATCGACCGAACAATCGAAGAAACGAGGACCTTGTCGAACATGGCCCAGTGGGGACGGGCTGCACAGGTATTTCTTCTCGGCGGGATACCCGCGAAGACATTTCTTTCCCGGTTATGGTCATCCACCAATCACGATGAAATTATCGACCGAGCGGCCGAGCTTGCCTACTATTTTCTCTTTGCTCTATTTCCTGCGCTGATCTTGTTGTCTATCATGTTTAGCTGGTTCACACGCGTGCGCGGGCCAGCGAACTTGGAACTGATGTTATACCTGGCGAAAGTGATTCCGCCATCTGCTTTCGCCGTTGTCCAAAGCGCCTTCACCGAGACGACAAAAGCGAATAACACCGGGCACCTCGCATTGGGCGCGCTCGCAGCATTGTGGGCGGCGACCTACGGAATGTCCTCGGCGCAAACCGTTTTGAATGTAATTTATCGAAGCCGCGAGAGCCGGCCCTATTGGAAGGCCAAGGCCATTGCCACGACATTGACCATGGCGATTTTTGTCCTCGTGTTCAGCGCCATGTTGCTGCTGGTTCTCGGCGATTTCATGGCAAAGCTGTTGATCAGCGATTTGCTGGCCAATAGATTCGTCCTGGTCGCTTGGAAGGTGATTCAAATTGTTGCAGCCCTGTTTTTTATGTCAACGGTGTTTGCCATTACGTATCATTGGGGCCCCGATCGCCAGGAACACAAGTGGCGCTGGTTTTCTTCAGGCGCGGTGGTGGGGGTTCTCGGCTGGCTGGCGGCATCCATGGGATTGAGGCTGTATCTGCATATTTACAATCCCTATACCAGCATGTATGGACCGTTAGGCGCTGTGATTGTTCTGCTGGTTTGGTTCTATGTGACCGGCTTCATGCTGCTGCTGGGCGCGGAGATCAACGCCACCATTGAGCGCGCCATCACGGAGCAAGCGACGATTCAGCCTGAACCATTGCATCCTCGATCGCCAACCATGGTTGCGATTCTTTAGGAAACAGATTCATGGGGCCACCACAGGAAGCGCGACAACAGTGGATAATAAAGGCCCAGCCGGACCACACGATCACTCGGATACGTCGCGCGGGCAATGTCGCCATACATCTGCATCTGCTCGGCATACTGCTTTCGTTCTTCGAGCAAGAACTCCTCGACGTGTGCCAGTCCGTACGAAGCAGTTTTGAAATCCACAATCCACAACGCTTCCTCGCCGCTGGCCATGGGCGCTACGCCTGCCAGAAACATGCGATCGATGCGAATGGATCGCATGACATTGCGATTGAGCGCTGTCAGCGGAACCTCAAATCCGAGGCCGGACGAAACTCCTGGCACTGCCATGGGATGAGAATGGTGCGCAAGAATCCAGCGCCCATTCTCATCGCGCGCCACACTGTGCAATGCGGCAAGAATACGCGTCGCTTCTCTGCCAGCCTCAATCGGTGAATGACCGCTGCGCAGTAGTTGCAGTCGGATCGGCTGGGCCAGTCGATCGATCGCTTGCGCAACAGCATTCGGTTCTGTATGTTGCGCAAGGATGGCGGATACCGGCTCCAAAAACGCGTGCAGTACCGTACCAAAGACACGGGCTCGCCACGATCCCTGTGGACGCTGGAAAGCTGTCAGTCCCTCGTCGCTGCCGTCGTCGCCGATGTCTGCCTGCCACGCGAACTGTGGCGCCAGTGGAACGTCGAGGAGCGCTGGAGGTGGCTGCCAATCGCCGCGAAGACGCTGAAAATTCTTGAGACGAATCTTCGGATTGGATTCGCCTGACTCATAAGTCGCGCCGGCCGCAGCAATGGATTCCAAATAGCCCGGCAATTCGCGCGCAGGCCAACCCGTCGAAAATGGCGGCGTGGACGGCATTTCAAGAATCGTCCCAGCAGTGCTGTCGCCGTGCAGCGTCTTGCTGGCATGGCGCGCGAAAATCGCTTCCGCAACCGGCCATGCCGTGTGGAGCAATGTCTGCGCGCGTGCTTTGCCGAGTTCGCCACTTTTCACTTCCCTGCATTGGGCGAACAGGTGCACCTCGAGCCGTGCCCGCGTGCAGCCCACATACAATACACGCTTCAGCTCCGCCCGGTCGCCTTCACTGCGGGCGGTGCGGATCCAGTCGCCAATGGCTTCCTTCTCCTCGGCAACATGCTTGATGGGCGCCAAAAATACTCGGCTGACGGCTTCGAAGCCCGCATTCCCTTCGCAGCGCGATACCTGCTCCATCCACTCCGTAAGCCGTGGGGCATTTCTCCGCGGCGAACGATGCAGGCCCGGCAGCAGCACGACATCCCACTCCAGCCCCTTCGCCTTGAAAAGAGTGAGTACCTCGACCGGGGAATCCTCAGTTGCAGCCGGTGGCGCATATAGATGCCGAATTCGCTCTTCCAACTGCGCGGCCATCGGCCAGCCATTCTCGTTTTGCAGCTTGTCCAGCATTCCGAAAAATTCCTGAATCGCGGGCAGTTCTTGTTTAGAAATGCAGTGCGGCCCTCCCAGAGTATGCCAAATCCGCTCGACCAGCGTCGAAAAACGTTCCCTCCCAGACTGTTCCCGAGCGGAGTCCATTGCTCGTAAAACGCGCTCCGCCCGTGTCCGCCCATCCTCACTTAGCAGAGAAGAGCGGTCCCGGAACAGCTCCATTACGGTTTTTCTATTCCACTGCGGATCGTCATTGCCACACAACGCAAGCAGGTCCGCCAGCGCCAGCCCACACCACGGCGCACGCAACACTGCGAGCCACGCCACACGGTCCGCCGGATGCAGCAGACTGCGGGCAATCGCCAGCGCGTCCAGGATGGGCTGGCGATCCGGCAACGTATCCATCTCAACCGCGCGATACGGAATGCCGCGCGCGCGCATTTCTTTCAGGATCGGCGCAACATGGCTCCTGGCGCGTACCAGAACGGCCACGCTCGGCCGTCTTTCCCCAGGGGCCGATTGCATCCGATGACGTTCAATGACTTCGCAGACCTGACGCGCCTCTACAGCGCATGGATCTTCTTCGACCTGCCCGTTTGCGTCCTCACTCGCGTTCTGCGCCCGCTGCACATGCGGATGCCAGAACAGCCGCTCCGTTTCCTCTTCCCCGTGCGCCGCTTCCGACGGCTCAAATTCAACGCCGTCAGATTCTTCTTCCGCCTCGTTTTCAAAGATCCGCGCGAAGGCCTCATTCGTCTGGCGCACCAGGCTCGCTCGAGAGCGAAAATTGCTGCTCAAACGAAGCGGTTTCAGTGATACGCCGCCTAGGCCGTCGCGGCGCGCGCGCGCAAACAGTTCCACCTCGACATGGCGAAAACGATAGATGGACTGTTTTGGATCTCCGACAAGAAATACCGTCTGGCCATGCCCGTCCCACCCCTGCACCAGTTTGCTGAACATTTCAAACTGCGGGATCGAAGTGTCCTGCATTTCATCCACCAGCAAGTGCTGAATCGCGGTGCCGAATGCCAGCGCAAGTGAGTCCTGCTCGTCGTTGAGTGCTTGATTGGCGGCCAGGGAAATTTCCACAAAGTCCGAACTGCCAGTCTGCGCAAACGCAAATTTCAAATGCGCCAGCGCGCGCCGCAGCAACAGAAAACTCGACCGCAAAATTACCCTCTGCTGCTCGGTGTAGCAGGCCGGCGGCAGCACGATCACTTTGCCCAGCGCTCGAACCAGCCGGTCTTCTCCCTGCAAAGAATCAAGCAAAGCTTTGAACTCCAACGTACGCGGCTGCTTTGCCTCGAAGCCAAGTTGAATGCTGACCCCCCGTGGCTTTCTCAAACTGCATTCATTTGTGAGTAGCAATCGCGCAGCTGACTTCCACTGGGCGAGGTGCTCGTGATGGCACGGTGGCGCGCCGGAAGTATCCAACAGGTCGCGAAAGATATTCTTTTTCCCGGAAGACTCCAGTTTCCAGCCGGCGAATCGCGCAAGATCGAAGATCTGCTCCCAGTTTTTCTCCGGCAGCAATTGAAAAGCGCGCTGCAATGTCTCGTCGCAAGACTGTCGTAACGGTGTTTCAAATTTTTCCCGGATGATCGTGTCCAGTTCCTCGTCGGAACGTTCCTGGTCGATGGGAAAATCGTGTCCCCATTGATCGCGGCTGCCCAGCATGTCCGCCAGCAGCTCCACGGCCTTTTCCATTCGGTTGTCCAGGTGCAGCAGCAGGCTCCGTACCGCCGCGCGCAAGCGGACATCGTCCCCGCCCACCTCCTCCAGGGCTGCCCGTGCGGCGGCAACGTAGAGATCGGAAGCGTCGTCCACCGGGCGCATTTCCGCGCCCAACCGTGAAAGCACGGGAAGGCGATTCGTAATTTCGCTGCACAAAGAATCGATGGTGCGAATATTGAATCGCTGCGGCTGGCGAACCAGGTTCCATCCCAATCTCGCGTCGGCTTCGAGAGCCTCCAGCGCGAATTTGCGGGTTTGCAATTTGTGCGCGGCGGCAGGATCGAGAGGCGCGTCGTCCTGTGCGTCCCGCAGCGATTCCAGAATTCGGTCCCGCATCTCCGCGGCAGCCTTCCGGGTGAAAGTGATCGCCAGTACTTGTTCCGGCTGCTCCACGCGCGCCAGCAATCGCAGAAAACGCTGCATCAATAATTCTGTCTTACCCGAGCCGGCTGGCGCTTCCACAATCCAGGACTGCTCGACGTCCCATGCGTCTTCACGCGCGGAAGCCTCGCGATGCACTGGCAGCGAGTCTCGATCTCCAATGGAGAAAAATTTGCGCACGTTGCTCATGGCTCTAACCGTTGCCAATCGTCTGCGGCGGAAAAATTCTCCTGGCCCTCGTCGTCGGCGTCTTCCGCAGCGTCTCCCGTCTCGCCAATCCTGCACAACAAAGCCTGCGCGCAATATTTGCAGGTCTCGCTTCCATTTTTCGGGTCGACCACAGCCGTGCCAAGTCGAAAATCTTCCGCCAATCGTGTCAGTGTTCCGCTCCACTCCGCCTGCTGCTGTTCCATTTCTTCTGCCGATAGACTGCCGCGCTTGTTTTTCGCCGTTCCGGACGATACCGGGAAAATTCCTGGAAGAGAACCGACCACTGTGACGCCGACGTTCCTTGCGTGCAGCCCCGCGAAAGCAATTCCCACCAGAGGATTGTTTTTCGACGCGGATGGTTGCCGCAAAACTGCGTAGGCCGGAAGCTGCGGCTCGTCGGGACGGTCGCCGTCGCACGCGTTGGCATTCACAGCTCCCGTCTTGTAATCCATCAATACAATGCCGTTCGCCACAGCGTCGATTCTGTCGATACGGCAGCGCAGTTCGATGCCGCCCAAGTGTGCAGCTTCCAGCGTGTCTTCCGTCTTCAGCACGGTAAAGTCCGCGCGCTGCTTTTCCATTTCCAGCCATGTCAGCAGCCGTTCTTCCACGCGGTCTGCCTCGATCTCAAGCAGCGATCTTTGCCATGGCTCATCGGCGTGCTCGAAAAACCTTCGTAAAGCGTTGCGTATGTGCCCGCGCAAAACCTGGCGAAGCTGCTCGTCCGTGCTCTCCAGTAATTTCTGCCGAAACTGAGTCTCGCTCCAAAAATTCTGCAGGACCTCATGCACAATCGTTCCCTGCGCGGTGGCGGACAGTCCGTTCGCAGGCTCGGCAAGTGGTTCGCTACCGAGGCGAAACTCCGCGAAGGCGCGAAATGGGCAGGCGGCTTGCTGTTTCAGAAAAGTGACACCGCCACGTACCCGATCAGCCTGGAACGAAACCGCAGGTTCTTCATCCACCGCTTCGAGCGCTCCAGAATCCCTCTTCCTCTCCACCCGATTCTGGTCCGGCAAGAAATCTTCGACCGCAATCATGGAAGTGTTCGGCAGGAGTTCCCGGACCAACGGTGATACGGCAATCTCCGGGCTAGGAACATGCGCACTCGCGGTCGTCGGATCGCTGT
>JAJZDO010000125.1 GCA_021805955.1 Acidobacteriota bacterium | reverse complement strand
CCTCCCTCACCTGGACTCCACCCCTGTCGGGCGAAGGCGGGAAGGGCCGCGAACCGCACGGATACGAACTGTGCGGCAAGGTCGCCGAGGTGCGGTTCGACTGCCACGGCGGATTTGAGGGCTTCGTGCTTGACGACTGTTGTGATCGGCACCTCATGGAGAGTTGTGAACGGGGCATAAGCGACTTGGTTATGCGCGCCTGCCGCGAAAACCTCACCGTGTGCGTGCGACTCTGCCCGAAGACCGGCCGGATTGAGAGTTTGGCGATCAGGGGGTGAGGTGTCCATTTCCGATCCTGTGCCTATAGCATTCCATTCAAAGGCATTGGGTATCGCAAGCAGCTCGGATGCTTCAACCTCGGCAATGGGCCGCGCTCCCAGGCAGGGAAGAATATCGGTGTCTATGTGGCGCGGACTCTTACCATCTGGCCAGTGTGTCAGCCACAGACACGCAACGCTTTGGAAGGAATTCTCAGCCGCCACTTTTCCGGCCTTGCGCTCGGTTGTGGGGTCTATGCCGGTTACCGGTTTGTGAACACGATCCCTACGGGGCGACGGGAGTCACTCCGTTCAAGAAACGAGGAATATCTGGTACTTTTCTGTGACTTTATCAAGAGCGGTCGTGCTTTCGCTCGACATCTTCCTTGATTGTGCACAGGGCATGGTTCCACACGACGTCGTGCATGAACTCGGGAAACAAAAATCTGGCACCCCTCCACATCATCCGACTGGCGAAGCCCTTGCCTTTCTTGTAGTCGAACGACGCATAAATGGAGAGCCTGCGGTTTCCGTCCGTGGTCGGCGCGATATTGAAGATGAGTTTCCCGTGGTCCACCAGCCCCTCGTCGGCCTTATAGTGCAGAGTCTGGAAACGAACTCTGTGGGTCAGCAGCAGTTCCGCGTGCAACCGCACGTACGGCACCCTGTATCGGATCACCGATCCCACCTGGTTGGGCGTCCCCTGAATTTGTTGCATGTCGACGATTCTCAGCTTGAGGAACCTTGCATTGGGTTGGCCGAACTTGGCGAGTTCCTCCATGATCTCTTCCTCAGAACCCCGTATCTTGATCCAGTACATCCGTTCGAAGTCCGGCGATTTGTCAAGTTCCATTCCGAGATCCGAGGCAAGCTGCTCCTTCAGCGCTTCGCGTTTCTCTTTCAGCACAACTGTCGGATAGCGTCCGTACTCCCCCCATTGCACACCTAAAAACATCTCGAACGCCACGTTCCTGAACGTGATCGCCGCACCGGCCAGAACGGATCGCAGTACGTCGTAGCCGCACATCTCCCGGAAGACTTCGCGATAGTCGGCCGTGCCGCTGGCGATCTTCCACAGCACAACGCTCAGTGGCCGACTCGGCTCATCGCGCATTTTGTACTCGGTGGCAAACGCCTGATACACGATGCGGCTTAAGGTTGGAAGGCTGAACGCTACCCGGCTTACGGTATATACGATGCGTCCGAAGCGATTGTCGACCACAAGCCATCGGATGGTCTTTCCGTATCCGCGGGCGAGGGACTGCTTATCGATTCCCTCATGAAGCACGGCCTGCGCCAGTCGGCTCGCCGTCACATGGGCTGAGTAGAGACCGTCTTTATTCAATCGCGACCCTACGGCGTCTCCGATGATGGCAAACCGGTCGCCGAAGGGAAATGTCGCAGGGGCCACAGTCATTCTGGGAGCGCAAGTGCAGGCGAGGGGAGCTGCTGCAACCCCTGGCAAGATGCTGTCAATCTGCGGAAGCGTCAGAAAATCGTGGATGATTTTCCGAGTGTCTTGCGGCAGGACCGCCTCGTCGATGAACTTACCGATCAGGGCGACGGTTAAGAATCTGCCCTTGGGAATGAGCGCAGTATGCTCCAGGGCCAGGTGTTTTGAGCCGTACTCGATGAAGTGTATCTCCCGATTCATGTTGCGATCGAGAAACTCCTCGCCCACGTCAAGCTCGAAGATGAGGGCCTTTCGGGTCTTGCCCGGAACGAACGACGGATTCAACCGCTTGACGGAGGCGATAAGCCCATTGGTGTCATAATCGAGGCCACAGTGTGCATTGATTCCGGTTGCGATACCCACGAAGCTGGCATCGAGTCGGATCATCTCTCCGGATAGTGCCTTCAGCGTGAGTTCAGGCATCCCCGAGGTAGAGTAGGCAATCGACTGAACTTTGCCATACTGGATGCGCGCACCTTCCTTGACCGCTTCGCCGAGCAGAAACCCATCGAAGCCCGCAGATAAGTCGGTTCTTCTGCCAGGTAAAGTGCCTCGGAATACTGAATACATTTGCTTGTCATTGGGAACTCGAAGGCGAAGGTTCTTCCACTGTCCGTGTATCCAGACATACTCGATGCGCGCCTGGATAACTTCTTCCGGGAGGACGAGACCGCACTCGTCGAGTATCTCATTCAACCTCGGCGAGAGAAGGCCCGCGCAAAAGTTGCATCCATTACACTGAAAGTCATCGAAACCAAGATTCGCCGGGCTACGCTTCTCGATGATAAGGACGTCCAAGTGTCGATTGAGACGTCGGGCTTCCCGGAGCAGATGGATGGCGAAGAACGAACCAGCAGGCCCGCCCCCAATAATAGCAACGCGATCATTGTTCTGGAGGTATCTTAGTCGCGATGACATTTCCGTGTTAGAGCGCATACATTCGCCTTCTCAGCAGCCTGTGTACGATTCAGGTTCCGGGAGTCGTCCGACCATAGGATGGAGGCTGTTTCCATGGCTTTGTTCGTTGAGGAGAACCCAGAAGGACACAGTAGTGTAGTCGAAATTGTAGCTGTCAAAGTGTCCCGCAGACGGGTTCCCCTGACCCAAAACTCAAAAACTAAGAACTATCCGTGAAGAGTAGTTGTTTGTCTCTTGCTGCAAGCACGGCGGATTTTGTTTCATAGTCTGCTGGAGCGTTGCGTTTAGTAGCCATATATTCCCCCTCGCGATTAAGCTTGGCTGGCAGTGAAACAAGGGGGGTGAACCCATGCTCAATCGCCGCAACTTCCTGAAAACCGGCCTCGGGACCGGTGTCGCAGCAATTCCAATGGCTGCCGTTCTCGGCGCTCTTGATCCGGCCTCCATGCTTGCTGCGGAGCAACCTTCCCCGCAACAGAGTGTCGGAGGCGCATCCACACCAAAGCTTACACCGCTTCCGCCCCGGATGGCTGCATTGAATCGAGCAACCGAGCCTTGGCAGCAAAGCATTCGACGTGTCGGCCAGAGCAACATGACCGAGCACGATCCCGCAGTCATGAATATTGAAGAGTGGGCCGACTACTGGCATTCCGCCGAGGCCGACATCGTCTTTATCAGCGTCACTGGAATCCTGGCATTCTACCCCTCCAGAGTGCCGTTTCATCGCCATGGAAAATATCTCCACGGCCGCGACTTCTTTGGAGAGTGCGTGGCTGCTGCAAGGAAGCGAAGTATGCACGTCGTAGCGCGCATGAGTCCCGACCTCAACTGGGGCGATGCGCTAGAAGCTCATCCAGAGTGGGCCATGCGCAACAAGGACGGCTCCGTCCAGTTCAGCAGCCAGGAACCACGTCTCTTCAAAACCTGCATGTTCTCCACCTATATGGACGACTACGTTCCGGCCATCATGCGAGAGGTCAACTCCCTCTACGATGTGGACTGCTTCTACACCAACGGCTGGCCACCTATAGGCAGTCTTCCGGAATGCCACTGCGCCATCTGCAGCAATCTACCCGCAGCGGGAACCCCGGCCTACTGGCAGGCTTTCAACGACCGCGTCTTCGAACTGTGGAGGAAGTACGACGCCATCGCCAAAGAGAAGAAGCCGGACAGTTTCTTTTTCGCCAACCTGGGCGGCAACGTACGCTGCGGCCCCAATCTCGATCGTCTGGGCAAGCTCGCTGTCTGGTTCCAGGCCGACAATCAGGGGCGTACCTACAACGACCCCGCCGTCTGGGGATGTACGCTCCAGGGCCGCGTCTGCAATGCTGTGCTCGACGGGAAATTTGCTGCCAACGTTACCGGCGCATACTCCACCGGCGAGGTCGGCTGGCGCAACGGCTCGAAGACCCCTGAGGAAGCCATTATGTGGTTGAACGAAACCCTGGCCAGTGGCATGGTGCCCTATTACCATTTCGTCGGCTCCGAAGATGGACTTGGCGAAGATCGCCGCTGGCAGAAGGTAGGTTCCGATTACTTTCGCTGGACCGCGAAACACGATGCCCACTTCACAACCCGCCGCTCCCTCGCCAACATCGGCGTCATTATCGGCCAAAGCACACAGCTTCTTTATCCAGGTCCAGCCACAGCCCGTTCACGCGCATATATGCACGAGACTACACAAGGCATCTATGATGCTCTCCTCAAAGGCCGTTTCGCCTTTGACTTCGTTCATGAAGACCGTCTGGAACCAGAACGCCTAACGAAATATCGCGCACTCCTGCTGCCCAATATAGCCATGCTCAGCGACCTTCAATGTAAGCAGATTCGCGACTACGTGCGTTCTGGCGGATCCATCATGGCCAGCTTCGAGACTGGCCTCTATGACGAAAACCTTCATCGACGCCCCCAGTCCGGACTCGCCGATCTTCTCGGCATTCAAAACGCGGGAGACGCCATCGGAACCAACGGAAACGCCTACTATGCGCGCATCGAATCTCCTGACTCCGCCAGCCCGCACCCGATCCTCGAAGGTTTCACTCACACCAACTGGCTGCCCGGCGCTCAGAATCGCATTCCGCTCAAGCCCGTACAAAATCCCATCCTCACCGTTGTCCCAGGTTTTGTAAGCTACCCTCCGGAACTGGCCTATCCGCCCTTCCCACACACCGATCAGCCTGCAGTTGTCCTCGCCGAAACAGCCTCCAGTCGTATCGCCTATTTCCCTGGAGACATCGAGCGAACCTACTGGCTTACCGGCCACGGCGACCTGCTCCATCTGCTCCACAACACCATCCGCTGGATCACTCGCGACGAGAGCATTGTTCACGTCGAAGGCGAAGGATTCATCGAGACCCTCAGTTGGGAGACTACGCCCGGCTATGCCATTCATCTGCTCAATTACACCAACCCCAACGCCCACCATTGCTGGCTCCAGTCCATCTACCCTCTCGGCCCGCAGACCGTCCACATGAAACTGCCTCAGGGCGTCAGGGTCAAATCCGTCGAGATTCTCAAGGCTGGAAAGACTGTGCCGTTTCAACTCGATAACCAGACTCTGCGCTTCACCATACCCCGCGTCGAAGACTACGAGGTAGCAGCCATCACCGTCACTTAGCCAAAGACGGCCATGGTTTTATTGATTCGACCCGAGAATACTGAAATGCAGACATAAGCAACGATTGGATCTTCGAAGAAGGCTTGGATTCTTTCGGATTCATTTCGATTGCATCTTGTGGTTGGTCGCAGCCTGATTCAGTTTGTTGTCGGTTCGGCAGGGCACGCGTGTTTCGATGGCCTGTTTCAAGCCGCAGTTGAGCCGTTCCTCGGAGCTCAACGCCCTATCTTTTCCCGCGTTGCCTGATCTCTCGGGATAGAACTCGTCCGGCCACTTCTCCACGGACACGGCGACCGCAGGCAGTTTGCTGTCTGAATTTCCGGAGTCGACTCACTTTGCTCCTGCGTCTCTTCCTCACTGAATCAAAGGTCTCCGGGAAGATGCAGTTGATTTTGCCTCTCATCCCGAAGACCGATTTGGTTGCATCTGCTGGGGCAAACTAAGATCGACTTGCGTTTCGCTGAAAGCATACAAGGCGATGTACAGGTAGCAGAAGGCGGGCAACAAGAACGCGTAATGGACGCCAATGTGGTCAGCCAGAATACCCTGCAGCAATGGGATGACCGCTCCGCCGGAGATCGCCGTAATCAGGATGCCGGAGGCCCTTGGCGTAAATGGGCCAAGCCCGCGGATTGCCAGTGTGAAGATCCCCGGAAACATCACAGAATTGAACAGGCCGACAAGGACAATGCTCCACATGGCAAAGGCGTAGGAACTCGCCATGGAAATGCAAATCAGCGAGCATGCGGCGATGGCGGCGATGCCCAATACATTTCCCGGTTGCAGTTTTCTGAATAGACCGGTGCCGAGGAACCTGCCAATCATGGCACCGCCCCAATATAGCGAGACATATACCGACGCAATTCGCTCGGTGATGCCTCCGATCTCCGGACGCGTAAGATAATTCACCAGAAAACTTCCGATCGCTACTTCCGATCCGACATACAGAAAAATTCCTATCGTGCCTCCAATAAAGTTTCGTTTGCACCACCATTTGCGGTTTCTGGATTCGTTTGTCAGAGCCACCCCGTATTTTTGTGGTGCAGGAAGACTTGGAAATCTCCATTGAGTCATAAAAATTGCAAAGAGAAATATGCAAATTGCCAGCGCCATATAGGGCGACTTAACGGCTGCTGCGCTGTGCAGGCGATAAGCATGAAGCCCTGCTGCGGACATGCGAATAACTTCATCCTTGTCTCCCACGACAGTACGCAGAATGAACAACCCACCCAGATAGGGAGAAATCGTAGTTCCCAGTGAGTTGAAGCCCTGGGCCAAACTTAGCCGACTGGACGCCGTAGCCTCTGGTCCCAATGTAGCGATATAGGGATTTGCGCTGACTTGCAGCATCGTGATTCCAGCTGCCAATGCGCTGAAAGCCCCAAGGAAAACGACGAATGACGCCATGCTCGCAGCAATGACCAACACCAAAGACCCTGTGCCCATCATCGTGAGTCCAGCTACCATCATGCGTTTGTAGCCGCAACGTTCCAGGCAGTGCCCGGCTGGAATAGCGAAGAAAAAATATGCGCAGAAGAAGCTGGCCTGCACAAGCATCGCGCGAGAATAACTCAGATTGAAGATTGACTTGAGGTAGGGGATCAGGATGTCATTCATAGATCCCTGCAGGCCCCATAGAAAGAAGAGCGCAGTCACCAACATCAATGTGAGTCGATTCCTGTGTCGGTCATCGAAAATTGCCATGGCTCTGCTCACTATAGGATCTTACTCACCATGTCTGTTGTTTCGCAGATGCTATGAAACTATCTTTGGTATCCATCATGGCCGAATATCTCAGTCTGCATAAAAGAAATTTTCTATTTAGGAAAATCCTTCTTCGCTTTCAATCACGCAAACCTATGGAATCAGGATTTGGGCATTGCAAGACCCATCGTTGGCGGATCGAAGATCTTCCGCAATCCGAGATGAATGGCTCCTTGCAGAAAAAGTTGATCCATATTGTCTTTTGCCGGTCGGATAGCAGTTCTGGTATTCAATCTGGACAAATGCTTGGTGATCTCCGGCTGAAGGATATCCCACACACCCGTGATCTCACCGCCGAATATAATAACCTCTGGGTTCAGTGCCTGGGAGATGTTGGATATTCCCAAGGCTAGATACTTGGCGGTTTCGCGTAAGGCTGCAATAGCTCGAGGTTCGCGGTCCTTTACTCCTTGCAAAAATTTCTGAAAAACGGCAGAGGTGAATCGCTCGGCTGGTTGATAGCGCTCCCATGTGGCACGGTCACATACATAAAGCTGCCAGCAGCCTTTCTTGCCGCAGGCGCATTTGGGGCCTGCCGGATCGATCACCATGTGGCCAAATTCCCCGGCGAATGTGAGATCGTGTCCAAGATACAAATGGTGATGAAAAATTAGACCTGAACCGGTGCCAACATCGCCGATCACAAGAAAGATAAAATCCTTCAGATCGACATGCTGCATCTCTTCCAGCCACATCTCGGCGAGTGCGCCTAAGCTCGCATTATTCATTACGTCGGTCGAAATCCCGGTTTTATCCTCAATGGCTGCTCGCAGGGAGAACCCTGAATAAGCGGGAAGCGCCGGTATCCAAACATCGCCTTGCGTTTTAGAGTGAATATGTCCCGGCACGCTCACAATCAGGTTGCGTACGGACTTCCTGAGACTTGGCCGGACAGTCATCAGCAGACGGCGGATCTCCCGATCGAGCATTTGTACAAAAAGCTTTGGGTCTTTCGGCGTGTCAAACGACGCGAGTTTCTCGATCTTTCCGCTCAATTGCCCCAACGCAATCTTTGTCTCAGAAACCCGCAAATTTACGCCCAGAACATAAACAGAATCTTCGCTGACATAGAGAAAAAATGGCACACGCCCTCTGCCGACAGGTTTAGAGCGCTCCTCGCGGAGGAGGCCCTCGGAAACCAGTTCCTCGACAATTACTGAGATATTGCTACGGTGCATACCCGTGATGCGAGAGAGTTCGGCGCGAGAAACCGGCTGGCGTAGCCGGATCAGGTTCAGCAGGATCGAACGGTTGACGTGACGAATGGTCTGTGGTGTCGCGGTCGTGGTTTGGTTGGTATTCGAGCGTAAATGAGGGCGATGCCCTGTGGATCGGGAGGATTTTTTTGTCATAAGTGTGCGTCAACTTAAATTTCGTGATCTGTGGAGATCAATTGTACCGGAATATCTACTCTTTGACACCCGAATCAAAGAAGACCCTCCACACTGCTCCTCTCCAAAAACTTTCGTTCTTTCTTTCAAAAGCTTTACTGCTTAAGACCACGGCTTATTTTTTCGCGCGCTTGTAGAACGGCGTAGCCACTTGACGGGCGCGGACGCGGTTGGCGCGCACCTGGATGAAGACATCTTCTTTGCTTTCGGCGACGGCCTTGGGCACGTAGGCGTAAGCGATGTTGGTTTTGAGGAAGGGCGCGGGCGAGCCGCTGGTGACTGTACCAATCTGGTCGCCAGCTTCGTTGAGCACCGGGTAGTTGTCGCGCGCGATTCCTCGCTCGACCATCTCCAGACCGACGAGTTTGTTGGCAGGTCCTCCCGCGTCCTTGAGAGCTTGCAATGTCGCGCGACCGATAAAGTCGCTGGGTTTGTCGAGCTTAAGCCAGCGTTCCAGACCCGCTTCGAGCGGAGTGGTCACGTCGGAGATTTCGTGGCCGTAGAGCGGCATGCCCGCTTCAAGGCGCAGCGTGTTGCGCGCGCCCAGGCCGCAGGGCAAAATGCCGAACTCGGCCCCGGCTTCCAGCAGCTCCTTCCAGACCTTTTCCGTCGTCGCCACGTCAGAAGGGATATATATTTCAAAGCCATCTTCGCCGGAGTAGCCGGTGCGCGCGATGAGCGTGTTGTGGACTCCAGCGACCTGACCGTGAGTGAAGCGGTAATTTTTGATGGCTGTCAGATCGGTCTGGGTGAGCTTTTGCAGGGTTTCAAGCGCGCGCGGCCCCTGAATCGCAAGCTGCGAATAGTAGCTGGAGTAGTCACTGATGTGGATGCCGTGCATGGCGCCAACCTGGGAGCGGATCCATGCGTAGTCCTTGTCCTTGGTTCCGGCGTTGACCACCAGCAGATAGTCGTTCTCGCTCAGTTTGTGGACCAGAATATCATCCACAAACGTACCCTCCGGTGTCAGCAGAGCTGAGTACTGAGCCTGGCCGATCTCGAGGCGCGAGGCGTCATTCATCGTGATCCGCTGCACCGCATCGAGCGAAGCCGGGCCGCGAAACTGAATCTCGCCCATGTGTGAAACATCGAACAATCCTACCCCGGTGCGTACGGCCAGGTGCTCGGAGATCAGGCCCGAATACTCTACCGGCATCTCCCAGCCGCCAAAATCCACCATCTTCGCTTTGAGCGCCCGGTGCATCGCGTTCAACGCGGTCTTTTTTAACGTCCCCGTCTCTTCAGCCATTGCGCGTCCTCATCTTCCAATTGCAGCATCCTGTTTGACGATAGGTTGATCCCTCCGTCGCGGTCAATTCTCAGTCAATCTTCGGTCACTCGTCGACAAGTTTGCAGTTGATGTGTGGGCCAAACAGCATCCGACTGCGATAGCATGAAAATCGACCTCTTGGATGGAGTTGGCTATGAACGATAAATTGCGCGGCATTCTCGCGATCCTTGTCGGCGTTTTCGCGCTCTACGAAGGCTGGAAACTATACCAGATTCGCCCCGGACACTGGCAAACATGGATGGAACTGATCCTCGGGCCCGTTCTTATCGTCCTTGGCATCTGGCGCCTCCAGCGCAACCCCAAATCCAAACTCGACGAACTGCTGAAGTAGGTCTCGTCCTGGAAGCGCTCCGCTCTACAGGCAGATTCCGGGATGCAGCATCGAGCGGCTGTGCGCACTCAGCGATGGCATTGTTTATTCTCGACATCCATCTTTCCGCGCCGTTTATTCGCAGCGCGATCAGTACATGACGGAGTATTACGGCCATCGCTCGGGTGCAGTTGAATGACGTACTTGTTCCGCGATTGGTCCGCGCACAGCTTGGGTCGTCCTGGCACGCAGGTCACACCGTCACGATCTCTCTGTACTCGCCGAAAACAGCGCGCAATATGTCGGCAATCTCGCCCACGGTTGCCTCTGCATCCACCGCTTCGACAATCGCCTCCATCAGATTGCCATCTGAGCGTGCTGCATCGCGCAGTCGATCGAGCGCAGTGCGCCAGGAGGTTGAATTGCGGCGCAGCCGATAGGCGCGCAGCCGCTCCACCTGCCTCCGCTCAATCTCCGGATCGATTCTTTGCAGCGGAATTTTCGTCTTATCCGCATCTTCAAAGCGATTTACTCCCACAACGATGGCTTCGCGCGCATCCACTCGTCTCTGCCAGAGAGAGGCCGCCTGTTGAATCTGCTGCTGTACCCATCCGGTGGCCACCGCGCGCAGCATTCCGCCGCGTGCTTCGATCTGTGCAAACAAGGCCCTGGCTTCGGCTTCCAGCCAATCCGTGATCGCCTCGACGGCATAAGAACCACCGAGAGGATCGGCAATTTCAGCCACGCCACTCTCATAGGCGATGATCTGCTGCGTGCGCAGCGCAATGCGCGCTGAAGTCTCCGTCGGCAAGGCAAGCGCCTCATCGTAACCGTTGGTGTGCAGGCTTTGCGCGCCGCCCATCACGGCAGCCAGTGCTTCCAGCGCCGTGCGCACGATGTTGTTCTCCGGCTGCTGTGCCGTCAGCGTAGAGCCAGCCGTCTGCACATGGAACCGCAGCATCCAGGAACGCGGCTCCTGCGCGTGAAACTCCTCCCGCATCCAGTGTGCCCAGATGCGTCTTGCAGCGCGGAACTTCGCTACCTCCTCCAGCAGATTCGAATGCGCATTGAAGAAAAAGCTGAGCCTCGGCGCGAATGCATCGATCTCCATCCCGGCCGCCAGCGCAGCCTGCACATACGCGCGCCCATCTGCCAGCGTGAAGGCGATCTCCTGCGCCGCCGTGGAACCAGCCTCGCGCATGTGATAACCGCTGATCGAGATTGTGTTCCAGCGCGGCACCTGCGCGCCAGCCCAGCGCATCAGGTCTGTCGTCAACCGCAACGATGGTTCCACAGGATAGATGTACGTCCCGCGCGCGATGTACTCCTTCAGAATGTCGTTCTGCACCGTCCCGGCCAGTGCGCTCATTGGTATGCCGCGCCGACGCGCAGCCACCGCGTACATCGCCAGCAGCGTTGTGGCCGTTGCATTGATCGTCATCGAGGTGGAAACTTCACCGACCGGAATGCCATCGAAGAGCCGCTCCATATCCTCAAGCGAGCTAATCGCTACGCCTACGCGGCCCACTTCGCCCATCGCCAGTTCTGCGTCCGAATCGTACCCCGTTTGCGTCGGCAGATCGAAGGCCACACTCAGCCCGCGTGCTCCCTGTTCAAGAAGATAGTGGTACCGGCGATTTGACTCCTCCGCATCGCCCATTCCCGCATATTGACGCATCGTCCAAAGCCGACTGCGATATCCCTCCGCGTACAGGCCGCGCGTGAATGGATACTCTCCGGGGCGCGGGGAGTCCGGCGATCGATCGCCGTCCTGCCTTCGATCCTCCTCGGTGTAAAACGCCTTCACCGTCTCAAGCAAAGCGCATCCTCCGCGCAGATGAGTTTAGCTGCTCACACGCGCATCTGGCTAACGCGAGCTGCTATGCTATCGCGCGAAAATACGCGGCCACTTCGCGCCAGTTGTTCACGCGATCGAAGCCGGTCACTGTCATGTTGTGCGGAGCGGAGTAGAGAATCCCTTTGCCTTCGAAGCGCATCAGGTTTCGCGGAAGATCGTCAATCAGATAATCCGCACGCAGAATTCCCTTGTCGCCGCAGTAAACGTATCGAGAAGGCGGAAGAAACGGGAAATGTTTTTGCAGCCACTGATATTTGGCGCGAAACGAACTGGGCACTGACATGGCCTGCGTCGCGATGAACAGATCGAAGCGGCTAGACAGATCTTCCAGCACCTCTCGCGCATCGGGAAAGACGGGAAGATCTGCAAAGAACGCTTCATCGTCCAGATAGGCGCGCAAGTGCTGTTGCCGCTCGGTCGAAACAACATCCCACAGACCTTTGCCGAAGAGTTCCTCGCGCGTCACCGCTT
>JAJZDO010000719.1 GCA_021805955.1 Acidobacteriota bacterium | reverse complement strand
CCCGCGCACACTTTGGAGGCCTGCACGCCGTCCACCTGCTGCATATAGACGATCGCCTGCCGGTACCACTGATTGTTGAACGAGGAAAAGTGATGTGCCGAGCTTCCCCATTGCTTGTAAATATCGGCGTGGCAGGTCTTGCAGGTTGCGGAGTCGAGGAAATAATCCTTGGGCACAATTTTGCCGCTGTTGGTCTCGGCGTCGCTGGGGAAGAACGGACTCTTTGGCCCTCCGCCTTCATCCGCCTCGTCGGCCGGCGCCATGCTGGGGTTGTGGATGGCATGGTCCTTCTGCCAGGGAACGACGCGCAGCCACCATGCTCCTGCGGCGACCGCGGCGACAAGGGCCAGGGAAGTTGCGATTCGTAGAGCAGTTTTTGTGCCGCCATGCTGCAGCCAGCCTCGGTTGGCCGCCCACACCGCCAGTAGCATCGCGACCGCAAGCATGGAGACGATTTCATGCGCGTAGAGAATCGACCATTGCTGGCGACGCGCGCCGGTAACGACCAGGACAGCGCCGGCAATGCCTCCCAGCGTGAGCGCGATCCATCCAGCCTGCTCCAGACGGCTCCTTCCCCGCAGCAGCTTTCCAATTCCAGGACCGACAAAGACAATGAAGACGCAGCCGAGAAAGATGTGGAGAGCGACGGTCGCTTCATAGACCAGGGTCGCGGTGGGAAATGCGTACAGATAGACGGCGCTCGCGGCCAGCGCAACGCACAAAGCTATCAGCAATCGTCTCATTTTTTTAGATATCCGCTTTCCAACCCATCCCTGGCTGGTCCATCCCTAGTTCTTGTGTTATTTTATGCGGCGCGGGCAGTGTCTTTCTGCCAATGATTTCATTCCCGCAAACAAAGCGCCATGTAAATTCCTCAAAACTGGAAGCGTCCGCTCAACTGGATTTCGCGGCCCGGGGTCATTGCGGTCGTGATCGAGCCAAATTGCGGCGTGTTCACATAGCGGTTGGGTGAGCCGAGGTTGGTGTGATTGAATGCGTTGAAGAAATCACCCCGCACCAGAAATGCCATCTGCCGATGGATTTGAATGGCCCTTTGCGCGGAGAGGTCCATGGTCTGCATGCCCGGCCCGTAGACCGAATTGCGCCCAACGTCGCCGAAGGTATAAGGAGCGGGCGCTGCAAACGCAGCGGAGTTGATCCAGTGTGCAGCGTTTCGTGTCCCAGGGCCAAAGATTGGCTTGCCGGTGATGTTGGCGCGGATTGGGTTCTGTCCGAGGATCGTGCCGGCATTGGCCGTATCGCCAAAAACCGAGATCGTGAATGGGTTCATGGACATCACCCGCCACACCGTAGAGAACATCCAGTTCTCCGTCAAAACACGCGTCCAATGGGAACGCATATAGGCCGGAGTTTCATAGACAGCGCTTAAAACGAAATGTTGCCGCATGTCCTCGCCTGCTGGCCCCTTTTCGGCAGCGAGATCATTGTTGTTTTGAGGTATGACCGCCTCATGGTTGGGGGAACGGAAATCGGGCGCAGTGTCCAGCTCCTTTGAGAAGGTGTAGTTGGCCAGCAGGCTGAGACCGTTGCTGTAGCGGTGGCGAACATTGATGTAACCAGCGTCATACCAGCTTCGCGCCGTGTTTTCCAGCCGATAGATGGCGCTCACCGGAAAGGTGAGGCTGGCGATGGCGATGGGGGTGCCTTCAATATTGGAGGGAATGGTCGTTCCTTTGGCAAAACTGATGTGCTGGAAAGGGCGGCGTGGCTCCACGGCACCGGGTCCGGGCAATGCATTGTTGATCAGAATCGCGCGCATCAGGTGCAGGCCGTCGGCCCCGAGATATCCGACTTCAATGCTCGTCGAACTGCCCAGCGTTTTCTCGATGGCTGCGTTCCATTGCTCGACATACTGCGGCGATGGATGAAGGCTGAATGAGGCGAAACTGACGACCGTCTTTCCCAGCACCGCCGGGGCAAAATTGAAGCCGGCAATGGCCGGGTTCGGAGTATAGTTCCCGCCCTGGTCGGTCTCTGGAAAGACCAACGGCACGTTATGCCGCACGTCGCACCAGGTGGTGTAATCGACCGGCGTATCGAAGATGCCGTATGCGCCACGCACAATCAATCCCAGACGGGGAATGTTTTGAGCGATGCCAAAACGTGGAGCGAAGTCCAAATCGTTAGCATACGTCAGGCTGTTTGGATATTTTTCCTGACCTCCTATAAAGGCAACGGGAGTGCCTGAAGAGATATCGAGGTTGCTGTTGGTGTAGTGCGCGTCCCACAGCGGGCTGGTGTATTCATAGCGCAGGCCGTAGTTGATGGTGGTATTCGCCGCGACGCGCCATTGGTCCTCGGCATAGCCATCGGCAAACCAACCGCGCAGGGACATGGCGGGAATGCCGGCCTGCCGCTGGCGGACGACGGGAAGGCCTAGTAAAAAGCTGGCCATTGCGGAACCGGTGCCGTCATTGGACGCGGTGCGCGATGTGTATCCCTTGGTGAACTGATAGAAGCCGCGGTTCTGGAAGAATCCCCACATCGGCCACAAATAACGCCGATAGCTGCCCCCAAACTGGAAATCGTGACGGCCACGTTGCCAATACACGGTGTCCCGGCCTTCATAGGTGGTGTCCCACTCGTGGCCTGGAGTATTGGCAAACGAGTCACCAAAGCCGGAGTAGCCTTGCACGGCAAACCACGGCGCACCCCAGGCTCCCGGCCCGCCAAAACCCACCCCCTGTATGCCGAGTTGTCCGACGATGTTGTTGACGTTGTCGTTTTGCGATCGGGCGAACATGGAAAGACGCGATGCGGCGATGGAGGCGGTATTCAGTATGGCGGGCGTAAAAGTGTGGGTCCACGAACCGACGGCCTGCTGCGACAGATTGTCATTCGAGACGCCAAAACCCGGCAGGTTGATGGGCGAAAAGCCAGTCTCGCTCGACCCGGAATATCGCGCGAAAATCAAGTCTCCTCCCTTCATGGTGTGGTCCACTCGGAAGGTGCCCTGGTTCCAGGACTGCGTCTCGTTCCGTACGTCCATATAGTTGTTGGAGTCCTCTCCCGGCATGCCCATATTAGGCCTTGGAAGGTATTGCGTCATGAACTCCACGGGCACGGAATTGAGCCTGTTGGCGGGGATTTTATTGCCTGGAAACTGGCTGCGCACCATCGAGCCACCACTGGTGGAAGCACTGGATGGGTCGTAAATCTCCACCCCGCTCTGGCTGAAATCTCCGTGGATCTCCGCCAGCGTCGGCACCGTGTCGATCATGGTGTCGGTCTGGACGTGCCTGTACCCCTCGTAATTGATGAAGAAAAAAGTCTGCTTGGCGCGGTGGAAGATTGGACCACCGAGCGAACCGCCAAACTGGTTTTGCACCAGATATTTGTTGCTGTTCATCTGCTCGAACGTATTGGCGTCCAGCACTCCATTCCGTACATAGTCGTAGAGCGTGCCATGGAATTGTTGTGTTCCTGAACGAGTGACGATGTTAATCTGACCGCCGCCGCCTCCGGACTCGCTCGCTGTGTAGCTGGAGACGTCGACTCGGAACTCCTGGATCGCATCCAGGGAAAGGCTGATGTTCTGCGTCCAGAAGGTCGGGTCCGTATTCACCGCACCATCCAGAAGATAGTAGTTGGCGTTGGGCCTGGCTCCCCCTATGCTGAAAGCGGAATCCTGTTCGGGACGCCAGTAGCGCGCGTTGCCCACACCGGTTTGAGCGCCCGTGCCCATGTGCGCGCCAGGCACGGTGGTTACCAAGTCTAGAATCATGCGGCCATTCATCGGTAAATCCTGGATGCTCTTCGGCTCGACAACCTCGCCAACGCTGGTCTTCGTCGAATCCATC
>JAJZDO010001028.1 GCA_021805955.1 Acidobacteriota bacterium | reverse complement strand
TGATGCGCTCCATCCCGTAGACCGCACCCAGATAGTGACTGCGATTGATGCCTTCGCGTCCACCTGTTCCGACCAGAATATTTTTGTTGTAGTTGGCCATGCCGATCACTTCATGCGGCACCACCTGCCCGATCGACAAAATCAGATCGTGACCACCGCGAGAGAGCAGGCGATTGACCTGCGCAGGCCAGGCATAATCCACACGCCCCTCGGACTGCTCACGCACAAATTCGCGCGGCACCTCGCCCAGTGTTTCAATGTCGTTGCGCCAGTCATGCGCGCGAAAAAGATCCAGCGGCATCGCGCCATACATCTGCTGAATCTGCTGCGCGCTCATCGCAGTATGCGTCCCCAGCGCCGGCATCACAGCATCCACGCGCTCGCCATAATGCTGCCAGGCATAACGCGTCAGTTCGCCAGCGCGTGAGTGCGCCCGTGTCTGGTCCGGCGGCACCAGCAACACACGCTGACGTACGCCCAGTTTCTCCAGACTCACCACTAGCAAGGCTTGAAGCTGCTCGCTGTTCAGGTCAAGCTCCGCTCCGCCATGTGCACAGTAAAGGCTCATGCCATCATCTCCACTTCACGCAGTCCAGGAGCAAAAATCTGCAAGACAATCCACGCGGAAAGATACGCTCCGCCTGCAATCAGGAACAAACTGGAGTAGCTGTGCGTGCGCTGCAGGATATGCCCGGCATAGTAGGCCAGCAGCGCGCCACCGACTGCGCCTGCCATGCCGCCAATCCCCGTCATCGAACCCACTGCGCTGCGAGGAAACATATCCGAAGCCGTCGTATAAAGATTCGCCGACCACCCCTGATGCGCCGCCGCGCCCACGCTCAGCAGTGCAATCGCCATCCACTCGGAGTGAACGCGACTCATCGCAAGCACCGGTAACACCGCGCAGGCGCACATCAGCATAGCCGCCAGGCGCGCATGCGCCGCCCGCAGGCCAAAACGCTGGAACGGTTGCGGCAACCATCCACCGCCGATGCTGCCCACCGCCGATGCGTTATAAACAATAATCAGCGGAAGCCCCAGATGCGACAGGTCGAGATGAAATCTTGCACTGAAATACGATGGCAGCCAAAAAAGATAAAACCACCAGATAGGATCGGTGAGAAACTTTGCCAGAGAGTATCCCCACGTCTGCCGATACCCCAGCAACCGCATCCATGGCACAGACGACCCCATCTGTGCCGCCGCCTCACGATAGATGTGGCGCAACTCTTGGCCGGTCAGCGTCGGATGGTCGGTTGGCTTGCGATAGTTCAGGAACCACCACAGAATCCACAACGCGCTGAAACATCCAGTCACCAGAAACGCAGCGTGCCATCCGTAGCGAATCGTCACCCACGGCACAATCAGCGGAGCCAGAACAGCGCCCAGGTTCGCGCCCGAGTTGAAGATTCCAGTAGCCAGCGAACGCTCATGCTGCGGGAACCATTCCGCAACCGTCTTGATCGCAGCAGGAAAATTTCCCGACTCGCCCAGACCAAGCGAAAATCGCGCAATGCCAAATTCGATCACTGAATTTGCCAGCGCATGCCCCATCGCGGAGACGCTCCACAACGCCATGATGGCCATGTACCCGATGCGCGTTCCAACCTTGTCCACAAAGCGCCCTGCGGCCAGCAGCCCGATCGCATACGCCACCTGGAACGCGTCCACAATATAGCCGTAGCCGATCTCCGTCATCCCGATGCTGTGCTCCAGCGTCGGCTTCAGAATCGAGATCACCTGGCGGTCCATATAGTTGATCGAGGTTGCAGCAAAAAGCATGGCGCAGATCGTCCAGCGCACGCGTCCCATGCGCGCTGTCTGCACCTCTGTCTCCTGCGACTCTTCGCCGACCTCATCCATCTTCGCGCTCCTCACAACCGATAGGCTTTTTTCACCAGCCCGCAAGTCAGTTCCTGCGCCAGCTCAAATGCCTCATCTTCATCCAGCCTGTGGTCGGCCACCAACCGCGCCAGATAGCTGCAATCAACGCGACGCGCCACGTCGTGCCGTGCAGGGATCGAGAGAAACGCGCGCGTGTCGTCGTTGAAGCCAACCGTATTGTAGAACCCGGCGGTCTCCGTCACCAGTTCGCGAAAGCGCATCATCCCCTCTGGACTGTCGTAAAACCACCACGGCGGGCCGAGACGCAGGCATGGATAATGCCCTGCCAGCGGCGCCAGTTCACGGCTATAAGCCGACTCATCCAGCGTAAACAAAATGATGGTCAGATCCGGTTCGTTGCCGACACGATCCAGTAATGGCCTCAAGGCATCCACATAGTTCGTCGCGCGCGGAATGTCCGCTCCTGTATCTCGACCGAAGCGCTCATAGACAAGACGATTATGATTGCGCACGCTGCCCGGATGAATCTGCATCACCAATCCGTCTTCCAGGCTCATCTTCGCCATCTCCGTCAACATCTGCGCGCGAAACATCTCCTGCTGTGCAGCATTGGCTTTGCCCGTCACAATTGAAATATACAGCGCCTCGGCTTCCCGCTCGCTCAGATCAGCCGTCTGCGCCGTCGGATGTCCGTGATCCGTTGCCTTACATCCCAACGCGCGAAAGCGCAGCCGACTTTTCCGCAATGCCGCCAGATATCCCTTCCAGGCACCGGTATCCTCATTCGTTTTTTCACCCAACTCGCGAATCCGCGCCGCAAAGCCATCAAACTCGGGATCCACTACTGAGTCGGGCCGAAACGTCGGCACAATCCGCCCGCTCCATCCCGAATCCCGGATCGCCGCATGATCCTCCAGCGAGTCGAGCGGAGAATCGGTTGTCGCAAGCACCTCAATGCCAAAACGCTCGTAGAGCGCACGCGGAAGAAAAGCCTCCGTCGTCAGACACTCCGAGATGCGATCAAAATACGCATCCGCATTCCGCGCACTCAACCGCTCATGAAAGCCAAATAACTCCTGAAACGCAAAATCCAGCCACATCCGTGTCGGCGTTCCGCGAAACAGATGATAGTTCGCGGCAAACAGCCGCCAAACGCCGCGGGGATTCTTCATCGTCTGCTCGCCAATCTCCAGCGACTCCATCGAAACACCCTGACTGTACAGCATCCGATAGACATAGTGATCTGGCTGCACAAAAAGCATTGCTGGATTCGGAAACGGCTCGTTGCGCGCAAACCATGCGGCCTGCGTGTGCCCATGAGGACTTACAATCGGCAGATTGCGCACTGAATCATACAGCGATCGAGCCATCGAGCGAAGCGCAGGTTCAGCAGGAAAAAGCCGATCTTCGTGAAGCAGCATGACGCATAACACCTTTCAATTCCATCGAGATGACCAGACGAATGAGGCACGTGGTCAGACCATTAACGAGGTCAGACCACAAGTATACACAGCATAAGATGTCTTTGTCGCCCCATCCACAAAGAATTTGAAGGAAATGAAACGGTCCGTCAATGCTACACTTTTCGTGTTCGCCAAATATCACATAACCTCGTGCGAACAGATTTGGATTCTATGCCTACCCCTCCAACCATCTCACCCGAATCGCATCGCACCATGCAAGTGGTTAACCATGTTCGTTCGCTGATTGAAAAAGGAACGCTCCAGCCAGGCGACAAACTGCCCCCCGAACGTGAACTGGCCCAGACCCTGAACGTAAGTCGCGCAAGCCTGCGCACCGGCATTGGCTATCTCGCAGCCATGGGCGTGATGAAGATCCGCCACGGGGTCGGAACTTTCGTCGCCGACGGACCGCCCGATATCGGGAAAGCTTCTCTCAGCTTCATGGGTGCGTTACACGGATTTCAATCCTGGCAAATGTTCGAAGCGCGCATCATTTTGGAATCCAACCTCGCGA
>JAJZDO010000736.1 GCA_021805955.1 Acidobacteriota bacterium | reverse complement strand
GTCTTTCACATTGCGGCAGGCCGAAGCGCTGAACTCCGTCACATTGTGGAGGGAAAATACAGGACTGGTAGTTCCCCGGGGTGTTTTGGTGCGGAAAAAGTCTCCGCCATCGACATTGCCCAGCCAGAAGATGGGGCGTGGATCGGGGCTGCTGAACGAGAGCTCCACATTCGAGAATTCTATATTCTTCACGTTCCGAACAAAGAAGCCGCTCGCCGGAATGTCTCCAAACATGCTCGGCTCGGGATATTTGTTCTCCACTTCTGGCGGAACCAGCGCAGGCGCCTCCTTGCTTCCGTTGCCCTGATATTCCATGTACACGTTATTGACGATCACATCCTCGACCGGATGTTCCGGGATGCCGCAGATGAGACCGCCCCCGCCAAAACGCGAGGCGGAGTTGTAGCTTATGACATTGCTGATGAGGATACGCTTGACCGTACCCACGGCCGCGCCCGCAGGGCCGCGCATTCGACTGCCCAGCCGCAGGAAGATAGGCGTGTTGATGCAGTCGCGCATCGTCACCCCGGTGAATGTAATGTCCTCCAGCAGCGCCCCGTCCACGCTTTCCAGGGCGAAGCCGCCGCAGCCGTCGAACACGCAATTCGAGATGGTTATATTTTTGAATCCTCCATTCGATTCTGTTCCACATTTGATGCGCCCCGTTCGCGGTACCTTGAACCCAGCGGGCCAGCGTTTCCAGGTTCCGTCCAGCATGGTGCCCAGTTCGTACGCACCGGTCACATAGCAGTTGGAGATTGTAACGTTCTCCGTTGCGCGCGCATAACCCAGAGCGAAGGAACTTTTGGGACAGATGCCATCGTCCCAAGGCGAATTGACGCTGCAGTTCGCGATCCGGACATTGCGGCAGCAGTCGATGTCCATCCCGTCCCGGTTCGTGTCGATCTTGAGATTGTCGATCGTCAAATTGTCGACGCCGGTTGCCAGAATCCCAAAGTGGCCGCCTTGCAGAATGGAAAAATCTCGCAGGATCACGTTATGGCAATTCTTCAGCGCAATGGCCTTATTGCCCATCCCGGGAACCTCCGCTCGCGGCGACTCGCGTCCGCCGCGGCTCAAGCCTTTTCCCCAGATCAATCCTGGGCCTGTAATCGAGATGTTTTGTATCCCTTCTCCCCAAAGCAAACTGTTATGCCAGTGATTGTGTCCGTAGTCCTGGTAGCCTTCCCAGGGCGCGTTCGATTCTGCGGCATCGTAGTAAGCGCCGCTGGTCGAACCACCCTCCGGTACGCTCGCGGCCAGGATGGTCGCACCCTGCTCAAGGTGTAGCGCAACGTTGCTCTTGAGCCGGATCGAGTAGCATGCGTATGTACCCGCCGGAATCAGCACCGCGCCGCCGCCGCTCGCATGGGCCGCCTCGATCGCCTTATTGATGGCTGGCGTATCGATCGTTGCGCCATCGCCCTTGGCCCCGTAGGTCCTCACATTGAACACAGTGTTCCCCTTAGACGCCGTAACTGCGCCTTCCTGTGCATCTGCATCTGCTGAGCCGACGGAAAGTGCCGCCGCGCCTGCGAGCCTGAAGAAATCTCTGCGAATCATGCCCATGTACCCTTCCTTCAATTGAAAAAAGGTGCAAGGGTGGTTTGCCTCGCACCTGCGATGGTTGTCGGATCGTGCGCTAGAATACAAACCTCCCGCCGATCTGTACCTGTCGAGGCGTGTTCGCCTGCTTGGTGATGACTCCGAAGGCGCTGCTTGTCGGGGTGACATTCGGCGCTGCAAACTCCGGATGGTTCAGAGTATTGAAAGTCTCAAAGCGCAGTTGGAAATAGGTGCCCTTCGGAAAGTAAAACTCTTTCATCAGCGACGAGTCGAGATTGTTGATGCCGTCTTGTCTCAGGTTTGAAATCGTGAGCGGGAACTTGCGGATGTGATATTCGAATTGGTCTGCGGTGACCAGGTTGAAGGCGTTCTTGCTGATGGCCGACCCTCCCGGCGTAGTCTGATTTGGGTTCACGATGATAGGCACTCCGGTGGTCACCATGTCCGAAGACCAGAAGATCGGCACCCCGGTTTGATAAGTGTAAATGGCGTTGACGACCCAACCCCCGGCAAAAACGTCCGCAAGTTTGGAACTGATGGAAAAGCGCCTGCCCCTGCCAAAAGGAAGATCGTAAGTGGCTGCGGTCACGAAGTGGTTGGTGAAGTCATAGGGTGATATCTCCCGGACCGGTTTCGGGTCTGTGTAGTTGAGAAATGAGTCCTGCTCGATCAACTTGGAAAAGCTGTAGGTGGCCACCAGCCAAAGGCCCTGCGACAGCCGCTTCTCTACGCGTGCATCCAAAGCATTGAAATATGCCTGCCCAATCGTCTGGTTCTGCTCCGTAACACCGGATCCCGACGGAAACTGCGGAAACCGCGAAAGCAATTGCGCCACTGAAGTCTTGCTGCCGTTCAGAGACGTACCTGGGATCAAACCCTGGAAAGGATTTGCCGTGGATGCTGTCAGTGTGTTGATGACTGCCTGGTCCCGTACCGGGGCCGTGCTTTGATACTGCGCGGGAACGTAGTTCAGTTCGTTGACTGCAACCGGGGCATGCACAACATGGTTTCCTATGTAGTCGATCTCCAGCATAAGGTTCGGCGCCAGTGTCTGCTGCACCCCTAGGTTCCACCGGAGAGAGTATGGATCGACCGGATGGGGATCGAGAAAGCTGACATTTTGGCCAAGGAATGTACCCAATCCCAGGGACGATCCGGTGGGCGCGACAAAGCCGTTCGGAAATGGATTGCTGAGGGTGCTCGCGGGTGTCAGGTAGTTGTTGGTCGTTGCCACGTAAGGAGTGGTGGAACTGAATCCTTCCGCATTGATGATCGGATTGGACGAAAAGTTCGCATTGCTCGCCTGGCTTTCCAGACTGATCTGGCTGACGAACATCCCGAAGCCTCCGCGGACCACAGTCTTATTGTCGTACATCGCAGGCGTCCAGGCGAAGCCGAAGCGGGGACTGAACCAGTGGGAACTCAACTGATACAAGGCCCCATTGCTCGGATAGGTCAGACCACCGCGTACCTGAAACGCACCCGCCGGGATCTCCGCTATGGGATGGGCGTTGTATGCGGCTTCAGCGGGCCCCGCGATCGGGCTTTGCTCTGTCGTGTCGAAACCGTTCACCGTGCGTCCCAGCTTTTCAACATAAGGAGAGTCGTGGTCGAAGCGCAGCCCCATGTTCAAAACCAGATTTTTTGAAACTGTCCAGTCGTCCTGGACGAAGCCGGCTAGGTAGTAGGAGTGCAGTGTGTTGCGTGCATTCTGGTCGTATTGGCCGCCGGTGGGCAGCCCCATCAGGAACGATGCCGAATCTCCGCCGAACTTCGGCGCAGCGGAGCTCGAACTCTGCGTTACCCAGTTGGGACCGGAGGTAAACTCTCCGGAGGAGTAGCCATAGCTGACGGCGTCCAGCAGATATTTACGCGCATCGACGCCCATTTTCAGCGAATGCTTGCCGATCAGCTTCATCACGTCGCCGAAGATCTGATAGGACTGCGACGCGACGTTCGTGGAAGAACTGCTTCCCAGACACTGATAGCTGGACTGGCCTCCGCAGCCGCCGGAAAATCCGATAAAGGGAACCTGCTTCAGCAGGGAACCTTGATTGATGTAAGCGGGAAGGCCCAGTTGGGTCGAGTCGAAGCCGTCGCTTAGGCCGCCTTCGATCTGATCCATATACGTCCAGTTTCCACGGATGTCCAGAATGGTAGTCGGATTGAATGTGTAGACCTCATCCAGCGTGGCCCCATAATTCTTACGGGACAGCAACTCCCCGGTCGATGGATTGTTGAAGAAATTGTTTTTTTC
>JAJZDO010001079.1 GCA_021805955.1 Acidobacteriota bacterium | reverse complement strand
ACGAGCCAGGGACTCACGAGCACCTCGGCAATGAATACTGGCTTTTGGGCAGGTGGAATTCCGCGCGGGAGCAATTTCAGGACGAACTTGCCAATGACCCCAACGATTGTCAGGCGCGCTGGAAAATGGCGAACGCACTGCTTGAAATGCATGGCGACCCGGCAGAGGCGTTGAAAGAACTGAACCAGGCGATCTCGGCCTGCCCCTCACTAATGCAGGCGAGGGTGGACCGGGCGCGCGCATTTTTGCTGCAAGGGCAAACTGCGCGAGCAGTGGAGGATTTGACGCTTGCGGAGATGCATTCACCGGATGAACCGTCGATCCACTTCTTTCTCGCCAATGCCTATCGGTCGGAGGGTCGCGCCAGTGAGGCGCACACAGAAATGCAGACCTACAGCCGCTTGAAACAGGCAGCGATGGACAACGAAGCGCAGAAAGCTGCAGAAGATAAATCCATCAGGGAAAATGCGCACTGACTGCCGGTCCGTATTGATAGGTTTCAGAGGCGCAACATCAGACGAAGTTCACCTCGCGCGTATTGCTATCAATGACGCACCCTGCCGGACGACCTACTCGTCTCGAAACCTTCGTCGGGGAACAGTCGTGGAATGCGGACCGAGCTTGCTGGACAGCATGATTGTGCTTTAAATTAGCTGCGACGGAGAATGTTTACTTGGCGAGAACGGGCCGACGTCCGACTCTGAGCGAGGTTGCGAAACGGGCCGGGGTCGGAACGACCACCGTTTCGCGAGTGATCAATGGCGGCAACCGCGTCGATCCGGAGACGCTGGCGCGGGTGCGTCGTGTCATCGACGCGCTCGATTACACGCCCAATCAGGCAGCTCGCATTCTCAAAGGAGACCGCACCCGAACCATAGGCCTTCTAGTCCCAAGCATTGCCGACCCATTTTTCTCTAGCTGCGCTGAGGCGGCGCAGGAAGTTGCCCGGCGCAACGATTCACTGTTGATTGTCCTCACCACGCAAAACGATCCGCGCATTGAAGATGAAAGCATCAATGTACTGATACGCCATCGCACCGACGGACTGATCATTGCGCCGGGACTGTCATCGGACTCACACTTGCGGAAGACGTTGGATCGCGCGAACGTTCCCGTTGTCGCCCTGGACCGGCCCGTGTTGGGAAGTTCCATTCCATATGTGATCGCAGACAATTACGCAGGCGCGATTGTAGCCGCCAAACACTTGATCGACCACGGATTTCAGCGGATTGCCTGTTTGACCGGGGAGTCCACTCTCTACACCATTAGGGAGCGGATTCGAGGATATCGTCAGGCTATGCGAAACGCCGACCATCCGATTCTTCTGGATACGTCGATTGTCGATTACCACTCGGCCGAATCGTCCGTTCAGAAGATGCTGGCAGGACCATCCCCGCCGGATGCAATATTCACTCTGAAAAACAGCACAACCATTCATGTTTTCAAGGCTCTGCAGAACATGAAAGTTAAAATGCCGGATCCCGTCGCGCTGCTAGGATACGACGATTTTGAGCTGGCGGCAGCGGTGCGACCTTCCATAACAACCATACGACAGCCAGTGGCCGATATTGGGCGGATAGCCGCGGAATTGTTGTTTGAAGACCTGCTCGAGCGAAGAATGGAACACAGTTCTCCTCCGGCTAGAGAATCGAAGCAGATTCATCTTCATACAACTTTGGTTCTACGGAGTTCTTGCGGTTGCTCAGCTTGTTGAGATCGTTCGACCCGATGTCGCGCGCGCCGTTCCATTTTTTTCTATTCACTACAGTGAGGCTTGACAACGAGCGATACTCGCAATTACATTTCGTGCTGTCGGTGGAAACGATACCATCCACTGTACGGATCGCCGACATCAATGTTGTATCCGGGAGAGCTGCCATGCTCAGAAACCTCATCATCGTCTCGGTTGCTTGCTTCTTCACCTCCGCCCTCGTAAGCAATGCTGCGGATATGCAAACCGGAAAACCGGATCTGCGCAAACAACCGACGCTTTACGTGGTCGGGTATGCCCATCTCGACACTGAGTGGCGATGGGAGTATCCCCAGGTGATCAATGAATACCTGCGGAATACCATGCAGGACAACTTCGCCTTGTTTCAAAAGTATCCCCATTACATCTTCAATTTCAGCGGAGCCAATCGTTATCGCTTGATGAAGGAGTATTACCCGGAGGATTTCGCCCGCATTAAGCAATACGTGGCGAGCGGTCAGTGGTTTCCGGCTGGCTCCTCCGCCGAGGAAGGCGACGTCAATGCTCCGAGCGCCGAGTCGATCCTGCGGCAAATACTGTACGGCAATGACTGGTTTCGCCTCGAGTTCGGAAAATCAAGCGCCGAATACATGCTACCCGACTGTTTTGGTTTTCCGGCCTCGCTGCCCAGCATTTTGGCGCATGCCGGAGTCAAGGGATTTTCCACGCAGAAGCTGACGTGGGGTTCATCGGTTGAACGCGGCGGCCCCGACTCCATCGAGAAAACTCCTGAAGGTACGCCGTTCAATGTCGGCGTCTGGGTGGGTCCCGACGGCAAGAGCGTCATCGCGGCTGTCAATCCCGGCAGCTACTCGGGGAACATTACGACGGATCTTTCAAAGCCTCTGCCCGCTCCAGCCCCCGACCCTCAGCTCACGGACGCGCAAAACCGCCTGCACACACAAGTACAAAAGCTGGAAGAGCAAAGCTCTCAGCACCTGCCGCTGCAGGAATCCGATCTCCAGGCCTACATCGCCTTGCGGAACCAGGTCGACGGCATGCATAAGGTGCAGGCTGACCAAAATCTGGAGCGCTACCAGGGGGATTGGGCGCTCCGGGTCGAGAACAATGGCAAAGCTACTGGTGTTTATACCGATTACCACTATTACGGCACGGGTGATATCGGCGGCTCGCCGCGCGAAAGCTCCGTCAACCGGCTAGAAGCTATCGTTACCCAGGGGCAGACCAGCATGCCTCCGCCGGGATTTATAGATTTCCGCGGCGTGGCCCATCCGAACTGGCCGCCTGTCCAGGTCGGCAATGGTCCGGTCCACGTGATTTCCGCCACCGCCGACCAGATGTTCCTGAACATAACCCCCGCTGAGGAATCCCGTCTGCCTGCCTACACCGGTGAAATGGAGTTGACCAATCACTCCGCTGGCTCTCTCACCTCTCAGGCGTACCAGAAGCGCTGGTTGCGCAAGGAAGAGCTGCTGGCGGACGCTGCGGAAAAATCTTCAGTCGCGGCTGCATGGCTGGGCGGCCCTGCCTATCCTCTCGACCGCTTGAATAAGGCATGGATGCTGGTTATGGGAGGGCAATTTCATGATCTTGCCGCTGGCACTGCCACCCCGAAAGCCTATGAATTTGGATGGAACGATGACGTCATCGCGATGAATCAGTTCGCAGATGTGCTCACGAGTGGTACGGAGGCTGTCTCTTCAGCGCTCGATACGCAGACTGCGGGGATCCCACTGGTCGTCTTCAATCCTCTTAACATTCAGCGTCAGGACGTGGTTGAGGCGCATGTGGATTTCCCCCAGGGCTCGCCGAACTCGGTGACGGTCACCGGTCCGGACAACCGTGCAGTGCCTGCCCAGATCTCGCATGGCAAAGTGGTGTTCGTCGCTCAAGTTCCCTCCGTCGGATATGCCGTCTACAATGTGCAGCCTGCCAGAGGCCCGCAGACATCCGGCTCGGAACTTCACGTCTCGGAAGATTCCCTTGAGAATGCCTACTATCGCATCCGGCTGAACAGCGATGGCGATATCGCCAGCGTTATGGATAAACGGCTTGGCAAGGAGCTGCTGTCCGCGCCCATGCGCCTAGCCATCTCCTACGACAATCCGCAGCT
>JAJZDO010000681.1 GCA_021805955.1 Acidobacteriota bacterium | reverse complement strand
CAGGAGCGCACTCGGCGAGGAAATGGAACTGATGGTGGACTGTTATCTGTCCTGGGATATTGAATTCGCTTCCCGGCTGGCGGAACGGGTGCGCGATTGTGATGTCAAGTGGTTTGAAGATCCGCTGCAAAATGGCTGGGCCGAGCATAGCAACGCAGAACTGCGCACACGCATCAATCCCATCCAGATCGCCATTGGAAATCTGGAGTTCGATGTGAAGGCCTTCGCCGCCATCCTCGCTGCGCGCGCGTGCGACGTCATTCAGCCAGAGATGCAGTGGTGCGGCGGACTTACCGCAGTCCGGCGGATCGCAGCTATGGCCAAACCCTACGATGTACCAGTCATTCCGCATGGCTCAGGCGTATACAACTATCACTTTGTGCAATCGAATCTAAACTCCCCGTTCGCGGAGTATCTATCCGTAGGAGATGGGACGGGAGTGCGCCCTATCTTTGAAGCGATTGTTGGGGAACCGCTCCCCGTCAACGGACATGTCACGCTCAGCACAAGTCCGGGCTTCGGCGTAGAACTCAATCGCGACCTATTGGAACCCATTGACTTCTAGATTCTTAGAGGAGCGCCTTGTGCAAGACAAGATCAAATGCGGAGTCATCGGCGCAGGATGGTGGGCAACGTTTGCCCACATTCCTGCGCTGCTGGGGCATCCCAATGCCGAGCTTATCGCCGTCCAGAAACGCAACCGACAGGAGGCGCGGAAGGTTGCTGATGACTTTGGCATCCCTATCGCTTGCACCACGGCCAGCGAACTGCTCGCCATCGAAGGTCTTCAGGCAATAGTAGTCTGCAGTAGCCCGAATCTTCATTACGAGCAAGCATCTGCGGCCTTGGCGTTGGGGAAACATGTGCTGATCGAAAAGCCCATGACCCTGACTGCCGCCGAAGGCGTGGAACTGGTCGCGATGGCGCGGGACCACGGCACCCAGTTTCTTATCAGTTGTCCCTGGCATTACACGGCGCATGCCAAAGAGGCGCAGCGTCTGGTACGTAATGGGGATCTGGGTGAAGTGCGTATGATCAGCGTGTTGATGACCAATCCCATCAGCCATCTACTTCGCGGTGACGGCACGCAGCCTACCCACGGTACGCCGTATATGCATCCGCGGGAAGGCACCTATAGCGATCCTAAGGTCGCCGGTGGCGGACAAATTTATGCGCAGGTCTGTCATGTGGCGGCCTATCTCACCTTTCTCACGGGCGCATGGCCCGCAGAGGTCTTCGCCCGCTTTCACAATGACGGCCAAGCTCTCGATATCTACGACACACTCAACCTGCAAATGGACGACAGCTCAATTGCGACCATCGCCAGCACTGGCGCAACCAGCGTGGGACGCAGAGATTTCGAGCTGCGTGTCTTCGGCACCAAGGGTATGCTGTTTCTGGATCTGTGGCACGGGAAAATGGAATTCGTGCCTTTGGTTGGAGAGCCACGCTCTTTTCCAGATTTGCCGGAAGACGCAATCTATCCTCACCAGGCTCCGGCCTTGAATCTGATTGATTCCATCCTCGACCCACGCCGCAATCAGTCGCCCGCAACTCTGGGGGTGGCTGCGATGGACGTGATTGAGGCGGCATGCCGCTCGGCAAAGAGCGGCAGCAATGTCCGTGTCTCCTCGCTGATGGAGCAACCTGCATGAGCATGGTCTCGCTGCGGGGGATTACCTGGAACCACAGCAGGGCGTTGCCGCCGCTGGTGGCCACTGCGCAACGGTTTGAAGAACAGCATCCCGGAGTGCGAATTCAGTGGGAGAAGCGAAGCCTACACGAATTCGGGCATGCGGATCTTTCCACTCTTGCCCACAACTTCGATCTGCTCGTCATCGATCACCCGATGGTGGGCGAAGCAGAGGCGACGGGTGTACTGACCGATCTGCTTCCACTGCTCTCCGGCAACGAGATCGAGGACTTCAAAGCCGACTCGCTGGGTCCATGCTTTTCAAGTTATGTGTATCAGGGGAGGCTTTATGCTCTTCCGATCGATGCAGCCGCGCCCGCCGCAAGCCTTCGCCCCGACTTACTCGACCAACTCCGTCTGAAAGAACCCCAAAACTGGGACGATGTGATGGACTTGGCACGGCTCAGTTGGGTACGGATGCCAGGATTTCCAGCAGATCTCTTCCTCAACTTTATGGGACTGTGCGTTTCACGAGGAAGCCTGGTAGCCGCCAGTCCTGAACAGCTTGTCGACCATGAGATTGGCGCTCGCTGCCTGGCGGATATTTGTGAACTTGCAGCTCTGATGCCGGACGAGATATACGGTATGAATCCAATTGCCCTGTATGAACGAATGACGGATGGGGATAGCATCGCCTACTGCCCATTCGCCTATACTTACAGCAATTACTCGCGCAATGGTTTTGGGGCGAAGCGCTTGCGCTTCTCCAACCCGGTCGCGCTGGATGGAAGTATACCGATACGTACGGTGCTGGGGGGGACTGGGATCGCTATCTCCGCTGGCTGTAAGGACATCCCTCTCGCTCTTGAGTACAGCCTGTTTGTCTCCGGTCGCACTTGCCAGAGCACACTCTATGGCATGTGCGGCGGTCAGCCGGCACGGCGCAGCGCCTGGCGCGACACCCTGCTCAACCAAATCACCGATGGTTTCTTTTCCCGCACTGTCGCCAGCATTGAGACAGCTTACGTGCGGCCGCGATACCCTGGCTATGTTGGCTTGCAGGAGCGTGCGGGAGTGCCCATCGTTGAATACTGCAAGCATCGCGGCAACGCGCAGCAGGCGCTCGAACAAATGGACACCCTGTATCGCGCAAGTTTGAACGGAGGCGCACAGCATGCTTAAATTCTCCTGCGCAGACTATACCTTCCCTGTGTTGGAACGCTCCGAGGCGTTGCGTCTGGTGAAGCTGCTCGGCTTCCACCATGTGGACGTTGGCCTGTTTGCACGCAGTTCTCACTTCTCGCCGATTGAGTTGTTGGCCTCACCCCGCAGCTACACTGCGCGAATCCTGCATGATTTGAAAGCAGCGGAGCTAAGCGTTTCCGATGTATTTGTCCAGATTGGAGTCGATCCCGGCGAGCATGCTGCCAACGATCCCAGTCCTGCTGTACGCAGCAAGAACCGCGATGTGTTCACTCGCGCACTCGAGTTTTGTGTCGCGCTTGGTTGTAGCCATCTTACGGGTTTGCCTGGGGTGTTCCACCCGGCGGTTTCGCGTGACCTCGATTGGAAACTTGCAGTCGAAGAGGCCGCTCGTCGCATAGCCGAGTGTGCCAGTGCCGGGGTACGGTACGCAATTGAACCTCACGTCGACTCCATCTGCGCGGATGTTGAGAGTACACGCGCATTCGTGGATGCAGCCGCGGGGCTGACGCTGACGCTTGATTATGGGCACTTCATCATGGTCGGCGAAACCTCTGCGCGTGTGCATGATCTGTTGCCGTTTGCTTCTCATGTTCATGTGCGCGGCGGAGCCATTGGCAGGCTGCAAACCTCAGTGCAGGAAAACGCGATCGATTTTTCCGGAATGATATCTGGGCTGCAACGGCTTGGTTACGCGGGCTTCCTCGCCTTGGAATACGTGTGGGTGGACTGGAAGGGCTGCAACCGCACGGACAACGTCTCGGAGACCCTTCTTCTTCGGCGCGAGTTGGAGTCGACCGCTTCCATGACAACAAAAAAAGGATGAACCAGGTTCAAATTGAACGGACAAACATTTGTTGTCAACGGTGCGGCAACAGAAGTTTCCCCGGAATTTTCAGGCTGACCAGATGAGGGCGAGTTCGAGTTGCGCATCGGGGGGCGATTCTTGCGGCGGCCGGAAGGCGCTGGCGGAGATAGCGATCCCAGTCC
>JAJZDO010000248.1 GCA_021805955.1 Acidobacteriota bacterium | reverse complement strand
ATACCCCGCATTTCTCCAGACGAAAGCACAACGGGCCAACACCCTCTCGGAATGACATAGCCTCCGAAGACGCTACGCCCGTTGAAGTACCTCGGATTACCTCTCTTCGTCGGATGCCTCTCCGGGTCGCGCTGTTGGCTTGCGTTCTTCGTTGAACCGGGCGCTCTGATCAACGTCGCGTCCACGATGGTTCCGGCGCGGATCTCCTTCATCCCCAGAGATTTTCAGGAACATTGGGTCGCAAAACGGCGGAATGGTTGGTAACCGTTGTGGCAGCCCTGTTGGCGTCAAGGAGATTCGCATTTTACAGGATAAGGAGGGAGTGGAGGATCGACGATTGCAATCGAAAGAGATGGAAAGTTCTTGCTGGTGGTAGGAAGGTGCGTTAGAGTAGCTTCAACCATTCGTAAAAAGGTGACAAAATGCATGGGATTATGACCCATGCATGAAGTGCTCGCAGGGAGTCCTGTGAATAGGTCAGGCAAAGGAAAACATCCCGCGGGGTGGCGCTGTGCGTCATCTCAAACACTACAAAATACTTGAAAGCCATCAACACGTGGCTTTTCATTTGCGGGCAACCGCTGATTCCGGAGGAGTTAGGATGCACAGATTTTGGAAATGGACAACGATCGCGGTTCTGGCGTTTAGCGTCATGCTGGGGGCAGGCCTGAAGGCGACAGCGCAGTCAACGGGCACACTGCAAGGCACGGTGACCGACGCAACCGGCGCGGCAGTGGCCGGAGCACAGGTGGTGGCGACAGAGACTCATACGGGCGTCAGCCGCACGGTGACTTCGGACAGCGTGGGTGCGTACGCGTTGCCGGCACTGAATCCCGGTACATATCGGTTGGTGGTGAGCGCGCCGGGAATGCAACCGACAACACTGGAGAATATCGTGCTGGCGGTGGACTCAACCGAGCGCATTGATGCGAAGCTGGGCGTAGCAGCGACGGCGCAGACGGTGGAGGTGACCGGCGCGGCGGAGCAGATGAATACCTCAACGATGACGGTGGGGCAGGTGATCAGCGAACGGACAGTACAGCAGATTCCACTGAATGGACGACATTTCCTGGATATGGGCCTGCTGATTCCGGGATCGGTGACGGCTCCACAGAGCGGATTTCTGACAGCCCCGTTGCAGGGGCTGGGCGCGGCGTCGTTCGATACGGCAGGCAATCGCGAAGACACCGTGAACTTCATGATCAACGGCATCAACCTGAACGATATGGTGCAGAACCAGATCACGTTTCAGCCTTCGATTGCGACGGTAAGCGAGTTCAAGGTGGACAATTCAAGCCTGAGTGCGGAGTATGGGCGAAACTCGGGCGCAGTGGTGAACGTAGCGACGCGGTCGGGGACGAACGAGTTTCACGGCGAAGCGTTTGACTATATCCGCAACAACGACGTGGATGCGCGCAACTACTTCAACCCGCATCCGGTGCCGATGTCCACCTTCAAGCGCAACAATCCTGGCGCCGATCTCGGCGGACCGGTGATTCTTCCACATCTGTACAACGGAAAGGATCGGACCTTCTTTTTTGTAAGTTATGAAGGGCTGCTGCAGAGCCAGGGACTGACGATCAACAGCGGCGTGCCGACCAATACGGAACGATCCAGCGTGACGGACCCTATTGTGCAGAAGCTTCTTACTCTGATTCCGCAGGCGAATGACCCGACGGGAACGCGCTTTCTGGGATCGGCCAGTTCTCCGGTGACAGTTGAGCAGTATACCGGCGACCTGCTGCACAACATCGGAAAGAACGACCAGTTGCACGCCTACTACGCCTGGCAACAGGATAAGCGCAACGAACCGACGCTGCCGGGAGAGACAATTCCGAACTTTGGCGATCACCGGACGGCGCACCGTCAGATCGGAACTCTGGTGGAAACCCACGAGTTTGGATCGAATGTGGTGAACGAAGCACGGCTGGGATTCAACCGCATCGCGATCAGCTTTGCTCCGAACTTTGTGGCAAACCCCACGAGCTACGGAATCAACAATGGCGTGAACGTGAGTATCGGGCTGCCCCAGATTGCGGTGAGCAACATCGGACTAAACTTCGGCGGACCAGCGGGCGAGCCACAGGGCCGATTTGACACAACCGAGGTGCTGTCGGACAACCTGAGCTGGCTGAAAGGCAAGAACACCTTCAACTTCGGTGGCGAGTTCCGCAGGTTTGTCAACGACAACTTCAATCGGGATACGAGCACCTTCGTCTTCAGCACCGTGAACAGCTTCCTGGCCGACCAGGCAATCGAATTCGTGGTGACTCCACAGAATGTGGTGAGCCGCATCTTTGAGAACTCGCTGGGCGCTTACGGACAGGATGTCTATCGCGTAAACGCGCGACTGTCGTTGCAGTTCGGCCTGCGTTTCGACTGGGATGGAACGCCGACCGAGGGCGCGAATCGGTTTGTGGACTTCAACGCTTCGACGATGCAGTTGCAGCGCGTGGGTACGCCAGGATTCAGTAGTGTTTATAACCAGAACTACAGCTGGAATCCGAGAGCCGGATTCATCTGGGATGTGACCGGCGCGGGACAGACGGTGCTGCGCGGCGGGTTCACGATGCAGAATGATGAGCCGGTGACAAATCTGGTGAGCGGACTGGCAAGTAATCCTCCGTTTGCTACGCCGGTGCTGTATACCTCGAACGCGACGACGCCGTATGTGACCTTTGCCAATGCGTACTCGGCTGCAAGCGGGTTACCGACCCTTTCGCCCACGAACGTGGCGCGAAACTTCAGCGATGCCTATGTGGAGTCTTACAACTTGAACCTGCAGCAGCAGTTGCCGTGGGGACTCGTCTCACAGATTGCGTATGTGGGATCGCATGGAGTACATCTGCGGCTTGCGCTGAACCAGAACCAGCCGATCAACGGAGTGCGGCCGTATGCGGCGCTCTCGGCGCAGAGTCCATATGACCCGTCGAAGGGCCTGGGCAATATTACAGAGTACGACAGCATTGGCAGCTCGCACTACAACGCGCTGTGGGCGACACTGACGCGGCGTTTCGCCAACGGGCTGGACTTCAACACCTCATACACGTGGTCCAAATCGATGGACCTGAACTCGCTGAGCACGCAGGGAGTCATCCTGCAGAACAGCTACAATCCGGCCAACAACTACGGTCTGTCAGATTTCGACGTGCGCAATCGGTGGGTTTTCAGCAGCGTCTATGCGATCCCGTATGGACATAACCGCCTGACTCGGGGATGGGAGACGTCGGTGATTGCGCAACTGCAGAGCGGCAATCCTCTGACGGTCGTCACCACCTCATCGCTGAACGGAACGTTTGGGACGGTGCGTCCAGATTTACTGGGATCGGTGCAGACGGAGCATCTGCAACTGGCAAGCGGAGCGGTGCAGTATCTGCCACAATCGCTGTGCTATACGCCGACGGCCGGCTGCATTTTTTCCAGCGATGGGCAGCACTTCGGCAACGAAGCGAGAAACTCGATTATCGGGCCCGGATTCGAAGATGTGGACTTCTCCCTACAGAAGGATACAAAGCTGTTTAAGAATGCGACGTTCGAGATTCGCGCGGATGCTTTCAACATCATGAACCACCCGAACTTCGGACAGCCGCTGGCGATGATGTCGATCGGCAAAGGCACGATTACGGCAGGCAACTTCGGTCAGATTGTGAATACACGCTTCCCGGTGGGCGATGTGGGATCATCTCGACAGTTGCAACTGGCAGGAAGAATCCTGTTCTAAAGAGATCCGAACCGAAAAGCATCAAGTGAACGAGGCGTGCGTCAGAGAACCTGCTTCGCGCCTCGTGGTTTTTCTACCTTGCGCTGTCGTCTGGGGCTTCAGCGCGAA
>JAJZDO010000154.1 GCA_021805955.1 Acidobacteriota bacterium | reverse complement strand
GATAGGAATGTGCCGCGTCAACTCGTTGGCCTTGATATGCTTCATCGCATGTTTGCCATCCATCACCGGCATGCGCAGGTCCATGAGAATCAGATCCGGCGGTTCCGATTCTGCGATCTCGATCGCGTTCCTGCCATCCGAAGCGCCCAGAGTCTCGTGTCCGGCCAGTTCAAGCGCGATGCAGGCCAACTGCAGATTCAGCGCATTGTCATCAACCACCAGAATCCTGCTCATGATTCCCCCTCATCGGAGCATATGCAACGATCGCCGCCAGATTTCGAGGCAACCGCCACGCGCGCGTTCAGTTGTGTCACCAGACCTTCGGGGGTGAATGCGCCAATACCGAATTGCACACACCCAAACGAGGCGGTGAAATTTCCGACCTCGCCACCCGAAAGGGGAAATTTGTGGATGCGAATGCGCAATCGCAACTTCTCAGCCACCCGTTCGGCCACAGATTGCGCGGTGCCGGTCAAAATCAGCATGAAGGACGCTTCACTGGAGCGAACCAGTACATCCCCCTCGCGGGTGACCGCATTCACCAATTCGACGATTTCCTTGAGCGCAGCCACGCCCCAGTGCTGACCATATTTCTTCGCATAGACATCATAGGCATCCATCTGCCAGCCCACCAGTGAAAAAGTCTGACCGTAACGTTCGGCGCGGTTGCATTCCTGCGCCAGACGAAGTTGCCTGTAACGCAAATTGTAGCAACGCAACGCCCTGTCCATCAGTCGTGCCTGCACCGGATACAACAATTCCATGGAGCGCAGTTCTCGCAACAAATCGGCGCGACCGGTGGCCCCTTTGGTCAATACCTTTTCCACTTCCTGGCCAAGCCGCATGACCTCTTCGCGCGTCAAGTCCTTGGCCGAGAAAATGACGACCGGAATATCGCGGGCCGTGGGATGACGCTTCAATTCCTCCACCACCTCAAATCCACTGATGCCCGGCATCATCAAATCCAGTATGATCAGATCCGGATCGTGTTCGATGGCTGCCCGGATGCCATCGCGTCCACTGGACGCCAGCAGGAGACGATAGCCCTGGCCGCGGAGACATTCCCTGATGTATTCGCGCACACTGACCTCATCATCGATCACCAGCACCGTCATGCCTGGCGCATGCGGACTGTGACGCCCGTGACGACTGATCAGATTCACCAGATCATTCTTGCTCACCTGCTTGTCCATGGTATCAACGGTACCGAGTGAGAAACTGGGTGACTCGGCGTCGCCGCCAAGCAACACGAGCGGAATATGGCGGGTGGCCTTGCGCGAACGCAGCAGGTGCAATTGACGATAAATGTCCACGGGGTCGTCCGGTATGCCGACGATGATCAGGAAAGGACATTTTTCTTCCGCCAGAAGTTCGACATGGCTCAGATCGGTCATCTCACCCAGGTATCCTTCTTCCCGCAACAAGGAGGATACTGCGGCAGCACGAGCCTTGTTGTCATCGACGATCAGAATGACCGGCAACTCCACCAACCCGGGGAGGTCTTCCTCAACCACTTCCATGAGCGCCCGGGATTCAGCCTGTTCCGCCAGCCCCTCTGTGGGTATCATCATCACCTCGCCTTCAGCCGTCACCATCTGCACCGGGAGCGTAAAGACGAACAGACTGCCTGTGCCCGGCTTGCTCTCCACCCGGATGGCCCCCCCCTGTATCTCCAGCAAGCGACGCACCAATGTCAGTCCCAGCCCTGTGCCGCCGAACTCGCGCGTCAATCCGCCCTCACCCTGGACAAATGGCTGGAAAATACGCTCGATATCGGCCGGCTCGATGCCTATACCGCTGTCTCGCACCCAGCCTTCGAGCATGGCATGGGTATCGTCGCCCCTGATGGCAAAGCCCACCTCGATGCTCCCCCCATCCGGCGTGAACTTGATGGCATTTCCCATCAGGTTGACCCACACCTGCTGCAATTTACCGGCATCGAGATATGCCGTGCGATCTTCTTCAGGCAAGACGAGACTGACTTCCAGTTTCTTCCTGTCCAGCAGCGGCCTGAGATGATTGACCATGAATTTGAGGATAGTGCCCGGAATTGCAGGTTCCTGATGGATCTCCAGCATGCCTGCCTCGATCTTGGACAGATCCAGCAGACTGTTGATCAACTCCAGCAAGCGCTTGCCGCTGACATTGATGTATTCTACATATTCCTTGTGTTTGGCCGGTAATTCCTTCGATTTTACAAGAAGCAGGTCGGAAAAACCGATAATTGCATTCAAGGGCGTACGCAATTCATGACTGGTGTTGGCCAGGAATTGGTTTTTTGCCTCGCTGGCATGGCGCAACTCGTCATTCATCAATTCCAGTTCGATTTCATGGCCTCGCAGCAGGCGGTTGGCGCTATTGAGTTCACTCGTGCGCGCGGCCACACGATTTTCCAGTTCGGCATTGGCTTCCTGCAAGTGCTCGAACTGTCGTGCGTTGGACAATGCCACGGCGCAACCCGATGCCAGCATTCGCACTGCCGATTCATCATCATCAGAAAATGGCCCCCCCCCTTTCTTGTCCGTCAGATACAACGCCCCGATCATCTTGCCGGCAAACTCGATTGGAACACCGAGGAATGTAGTCATGTGCGGATGACCTTCCGGATAACCGATGGATTTCGAATGGTTGGCAATATTTTCCGCACGTACCACCTGACGGTCATTCCACAGGAGCCCGAGCAAACCCAGTCCCTGTGGCGAATGACCTTTGAGTTTCTCCAGTTGGACATGGTCCATCCCCAAGGGAACGAACTGCTTCTCGCCATCCTTCAGGTAGGACAGCATGGCATAACGCGCATCCGTCAATTGCATCGCCAGTTCACCGATCTTCCTGAGCACCACCTCGTCGACCAATTCGCGGGACAGGCCGATGATGGCTTCGTAAATGATCGCCTGCTGGATCGCCTTTTGCTGCAGGTGGCTCACCAGTTCGTTGAACATGTTCGCGAGACTTCCCAGTTCGTCGGTACGATCCAGCGTCACGCGGTAGGAGTGGTCCCCCTCCAGTTCGATCTTTTTTGCGCCGGCCTGTAGCAGACCGATGGGCCGGATCACCTCGCGGTTCAACAACCACAACAGCAACACCCCCGTCAACAGGATGACCGCGGCAACCGACCAGAAGATTTTGCTGCGTTGATCGGCAAAGGCCTGGGTCAAGGCGCTTGTCGGCACGGACAATTCGAGCACGCCGCGCACGGGATTCGCGGGGGTTCCATCATAGCCGTGGCATTGTAGGCAAGCATCCTCGATACGGATGGGAAGCAGCAGGGTCAGGCGACCGTCTTCGATGACCCGCGTCTCGGTTCCGGCGGTGGCCGCGATGAACGATTTTCTGAGGGACGGTGGCAAGGTTTCCGGTTTGATCTCCCGATCATGGTGTGCAAAGCGTTTCTTGCCCAGCCAATCGTCAACACGATCGATGGTGGCGTTGTCCACGAAAGCCTCGGTACCGTCGCGGCGGTAGATGCGTACATCATTAAAGTCGGTGGTCTGCCTGACACGCTTCAACCAGTCGTGCGCAATCGGACCCTCGCCGGCCAGCATGATGGATTTCAGGCTGGCTTCCAGCGCCAGCGCCGATTGATCGGTGGATCGCTCTGCCTGCTCCATCATGTACTGGCGCTCGCTGTGGTCGAGCCAGGTCAGTCCGCCGACCAGCAGCAGGGTCAGGACTGCGCCCAGAATGGCGCTCAACCGCAGGCCCAGCCGTGATCTAAACATACCCGCCCCCCCCCCCATTGCTGCGGTACTCCTGCGGTTCGTCAGGGCAGACGACCGGCGAAGCCAGGCACGCGCCGACGATGTCCAGAAGCCGGCGTGCTTCCAAGG
>JAJZDO010000435.1 GCA_021805955.1 Acidobacteriota bacterium | reverse complement strand
TCCAGATATTGCTTCTCCGCCAACTTGCCCTGCGGATTCAAAGGAAGGCGTTGATAAACAGAAAAGCGCATTTGAAAATTCCTACGGAAAGTATCCCGACTCGCTGAGTATCTACTGAAAACTTGCCAGCAACTGTCTGTGAAGATAGAGATTCAGGCCCGTCGGGATAACTTTTTGCGATGAACCGAAGCTTTCAAAATCTTTCACCAAGAATCAGCCAAAGTTTCGAAAAACACCATACCAATACGGTGAAACGGCGTAGGATGTAAAGTCAAGCCTGCAACGGGTAACTTGGAATATATATTAGGTAACCGCATTACGGGTACTATTGGAGGGTTTCAGGAAGATCCAGATCGCGAGTCACTCTCTCGAAGAGTCAACTTTACTTGCTTCAAAGCTCGCAATTGTCCACTTGCCGGAGGAATCGCGCACGTAAACATGGGTGTATCGATATCGTCCATCCAGAAGAATCTGTCGATCGGTGCCGCGCAGTTCCGCGACGGAAGTAACCACGGCCGTCTGGCGGAAAATACGAACCTTCTGGTCGGAGAGGGTAAGCTGTGTGATCCGTAACGCGCCAGTTGTAATCTGGGCCAAAATATCCTCTTTGGTCTCCAGCGCCCCATTTGCGCTGATTCCCAGGTATTCCGGGTTCAGCAGCTTGCCTAGAGCTGTAGTGTCCTGACGCAGTAAAGCAATCCGCCACTGTTGCTCGATTTGCATGATTTGATGGCGAAATCGGTGCCGTTCGCCCCGCCGCACCTGCGCATCAGAAGTCTGGGCGAAAACGACCGGGACCAGGCACAGCAGAAGAAACAGCGCAGGCAACATCGCTCGGCGGAAGAAGCTCACACGGCTGGCAGGTCTCAGCATCGTAACGAAATCCTAGCGCGCAATTCAGTCTGCGGTAAAGGCAATTACGTGAAAATTTACGCCTCGCTGCTATATCGCACGCAGATTTTCCACGTTTCGTTCGCGCATTTTTTGATAGAGTCCCCCGATGGCATATCGCTGAAAATGATCCGACTCCCGGTGCGCGTCGAGGGCTGCCTGATTTGTATATTGTTCAAAGATCAATACGCTGTCCGCATCGTCTTCGAGCGTCAGAGGGATGTAGGAGATGCAGCCCGATTCCTTGCGGGATGCCTCGGTCAGCGCGCGCAGGGTCTCTGCAATGTCGGTGCGATCCTCTGGCGCAAATCGAAGCCGGACAATAAAGCTGACCATCTCTTTTCTCCTTGGCTGTGATCGTGTGACCGATGCGTTCAAACCAGTTGAGGCTTGGATTCCAGGCGTTTCAACTCTTCGGCAAACTCCGGCAGGACCATGGTCTGATCGCGCTCCGGCCCGGTGGAAACCATGCCGATCCGCGCCTGGCTTTCGCGCTCCTGAAAACGCAGGTACTCCCGAGCGGCTTTGGGCAGCTGGTCAAACTCGCGAATGCCTTCGGTTGACTGCCGCCAGCCCTTCAGCCTCGTATATTGCGCCTCGATCGACTCCAGACCTCGAACGTCTGCTGGAACGGTGTCCGTCAGCTTTCCGTCGATCTTATATCCAATGCAGACCGGAATTTCGTCCAGTTCGTCGAGCACATCCATCTTCGTGACCACCAGCCACTCGGTCCCGTTGACCTGATTGGAATATCGTAGCAGTGGAATATCCAACCACCCACATCGTCGTGGCCGCCCCGTTACTGCGCCGAATTCGTTCCCACGGGTACGCAGAGCTTCCGCACTCGCATCGTGAATCTCTGTTGGGAAAGGTCCTTCGCCGACGCGCGTCACGTAGGCTTTTGCCACGCCAATCACCGTCCCAATCGCTGTTGGGCCTACGCCGGTTCCCGTTGCTGCGCCGCCGGCTGTAGCGGAAGACGAAGTTACGAAGGGATAAGTTCCGTGGTCGATGTCCAGCATCGTTCCTTGGGCACCCTCAAACAGAATGCTGCCGCCGCTCGCGATCACCTCGTGCAGCATCTGTCCGGTGTCGGTCACAAACGGACGCACGCGCTCGGCCGCCGCCGCGTATTCGTCAAACATCTTTCCCGGATCAATCGGCGCGCTTCCGAACAGCGCATGCGCAATCGCATTTTTTTCCTGGCATGCGTTTTCGATGTGTGTCTTCAGAATTTTTTCGTTGAGCAGGTCGATCACGCGCAACCCGCTTCGGGCCATCTTGTCTTCGTAGGCCGGACCAATTCCGCGACTGGTCGTTCCAATTTTCTGTCGTCCCGGAGCGCTTTCGGCGGCAAGTTCAATCATGCGGTGATAGGGTAGGATGACCTGGGCTCGGCTGGACACAAAAAGCTGGCTGTCCACATCTATTTTGAGGGCGCGGAGTTTGTCTATTTCCTGCAGAAAAGCGATCGGGTCGAGGACGACTCCATTGCCAATGATCGCCTTGCATCCCGGGCGTAGAACGCCGCACGGAATCAGTTGCAGCACAAACTTCTGATCGTGAATGATGACCGTGTGGCCAGCATTGTGGCCGCCTGCATATCGCGCAACTGCGGAAAATCCCCCGCTCAGAACATCGACAATTTTACCTTTGCCTTCATCGCCCCACTGGGCACCTAAAATAACCGCAGTTTTTGCTCGCATGCCTGCCAACTTCCAGATATTGCTTTTAAATTGCTTCCGCGCACTCGCGCTACGATCAATCATATACTGCAGCGGCATGGGCCGTTGCTGCTGTCTCGACGTGCTCTTAGAATCGAAGTGTGCCGGAATTGCCCGAAGTCGAAACCATTGCGCGCGGTGTTGATGCGCGTGTGCGCGGAGCACGGATCGTTGCCGCATGGTTCAGTCATTATCCGCAGCCGATGAAGACACCACCCGCAGAGCAGGAGCGCGCGCTCGCGGGTTGCTGGTTCGTGACTGCACATCGAGTCGGCAAACATCTCGTCTGTGATCTGGCGCAAAGACAGCCCAATGCAGCGACTCCAAACCCCGTCACCTTTCAGTGGATTGTCCATCTCGGCATGACCGGACGCCTCCTGGTCACGCATGCCGAAACGCCAGTCGCCGCACACACTCATGCGCGCCTCACGCTTGCCGATGGTCGCGAAGTCCGTTTTGTGGACGCACGTCGTTTCGGGCGGCTGGAACTGCTCGATTTGCGCCAGGTTGCTCCATTTTCTGGCCCAGGAAGCGAGCCGCTGACCATTTCGCGGGAGGATTTTGCGAGGCTCTTCCGCGCTCGACGCACCAGCATTAAAGCTGCTTTGCTCGATCAAAGCCTTCTGCAGGGGGTAGGTAATATTTATGCGGACGAAAGTCTGTTTCGCGCAGGAATTCGCCCGCATAAAATTGCCGCGCGTCTGACGCATTCTCGGCTGGAACAATTGCGTTTAGCTTTGCGAGAGGTTCTCGTGCAGGCCATTGAACTGGGTGGTTCTTCGGTTTCCGATTATGTGGATGCGAACGGAGTGAAAGGGTTTTTTCAACTCGAGCATCGAGTCTATGCGCGTGGCGGGCAGCCTTGCCGCGTCTGTGGTGAATCGATCCGCAGGATCAATTTGGCTGGCCGTGGCACTCATTTCTGCCCGTGCTGCCAGCGATAGCCTTTCCTTGTCCGGAACCATAGATGCAATTTTCCCCTCATTCTCTGTTGTCAGCCTCTGCAGTTCGCTGTAGTATCAGAGTTGGCAGACACCGAAGCCCCTCCTGACACCATCAAAATGCCGGGCAAGTATAGGCGAAGGCGGCTAGTGCAAGTTGCTTTGCGCCGGGCACGAGGACTGCACAGTGTGAACAAGAGTTGCGGATTTGTATGGATCGTGCAACCTTGGGCCGTTGAGGCCAGGCGCGCCAAGCCGACTGGAGTTGCATCCCAGGCGCAATGCGAGCGAGATAAGAATGAGAATGAGCAAAAGAGGCTACTGCGCTGAAGCCGTTCGTGCTCACTCTGGTGACGAAAAACAAACGTCGGGATGCCGTTCCTGTCAGCTTCGCCCCGCTACACCGCGTCAAGTTGATTGTGTTTCAGGCCGACCACGAAGCAGGGGATAAAGGTCTGCCACAGAAGTTACCCATAGCAGATGCAGGTACAGGGACGACCTCGAACAAAACAGGCAGGCAGCACCTGTTCACGGCAACGCTGCATCACTTGATTGAACAATGCAACAGGAAGTGTACGCATGACGACTGAACCGACCCAGCCAATAATCGAGGCGGGTGAATCGCCCGCTGGCGCGCCAGCATCTACTCCCGGACACCGTCGCCGACGGCGGCGACGCAAGAACAAGAGTGCCGGTGCCAACAGTAATCTCGCTGGAAACCCAGGTGCTTCAGCGACGGTCGGCCCCGTTCCGCAACTCGACTCTCCCTCGCAGCCAGTGGCCATCTCCGCTATGCAGCAGCGTCCGGAAGGAGGCTCTTTCAAGAGTAGTCGGCGAAAGAAACGACGCGCCAAACAGCAGCAGAATGGCTTCAGGCCGGAGCCGGGAAATAGCCTTCTGCCCCCGAACGGTTTCAATGGTCACGGAAAGAGAAAGTCGGCGCGTCAGAAAGGCCCGCGCGAATTTGTCGGACCCATGGATCATAGCTATCGCGCTGTCAACGGCAACGTCGCCGATGGTCCTCCAGCAACCATCGCGCAGGCGGGTAACGGGAATTTTTATGCGGATGCCAGTTCCTGGAATACGCCCGCTGCTGCAGTTGCGCCGGATGCGCCGACGCGGATATTTTTCGTGATCGAAGATCTTTTCTTCGTCGCAAAAATTCAGGAAGTCAGCCGTAAACTCGGCGTAAAGGTTGAGTTCGTCAAAGGCGACAAGGATATTGTCAACCATCTGGCGGAGACTGCGGATTCGGAGCACCCATCGTTGGTTGTCTTCGATCTGAACAACGCAGCGGTCAAGTCGCTCACGCTGATTCCAAAGGTCAAGAGCAAGCTGAAGAAAGCAGTTTCGGTAATCGGCTTTCTCTCGCACATTCAGGGCGATCTGAAGATCAAGGCGATCGAAGCGGGCTGCGACACGGTCATGCCGCGCTCGGCCTTCTCGCAGAGCCTGCCGAATCTGCTGCGCCGCTACGGCATTGACGACGAAGACGAGTACTATCCGCAGCCGGTGTAGTGGGACAGCATGGCTGTACTTCCATGTGCAGCTATTTATCCTGGAGGCCAGTTCAGGCTTCTTCCGCCCAGCAGGTGCAGGTGCAGATGGCTTACAGTCTGTCCGCCGTCCTCGCCCGTGTTCACCACCACGCGATAGCCGTTTGCCAGTTTCTGTTCGCGCGCAATCTGCGTAGCCATCGCGGTCAAATGCCCGAGCAGGGCAGTATCTTCGGCTGTGGTTTGGTCGAGTGAGTCGATGTGTCGTCGTGGAATGATCAGAATATGCACCGGAGCTTGCGGGTGAATGTCGGAAAAGGCATAACACCGCTCGTCGCTATAGACAGCGTGCGATGGGATATCGCCCTGGAGGATGCGGCAGAATAAGCAACTCATAACCACACCAGTTTACCTGCTCGGTTTACTTGCCTGAGTGCGTTTCTGGCGAAGCAGGAAAGTAGCGAGGAGACTTGCCGGGCATCCATGGATTGTATCGAGCGGCAAACTCCGCACGGCTCTGGATGGACGGATGATCGTAGGTCCAGAAAACCACCAGCGGATTGGGCTCCGGATCCTCCAGCCATGCCAGGCCGAGTTGCTGAAATGCCGCGACAGCGCTGCGTTGAGGATCCAGAACAATTCCGTGGATCGCCTCTTGCCCATAGACATCCGCCTGATGCTCAATCGCGCGGCTGATGGTGTTGCCTACCGGCTCGCTGAGGGTTTCCAGCATTGCAAGCGCCAGCAACAAGACGACCAGGCCCTGCAATTCAGTGATCGAGCCGATGCGCCATCGAGGACCAAGTATTCGAAGCAGCCATTCGCTCAGGACCATCATCAGCCACAGCAGCAGCAGAGTCCCCGCAATCCCCATTCCGATTCCCCAGGCCAGATGATGCAGCACATAGTGGCCGCTTTCATGCGCAAGAATGAATAGAATCTCATCCTTCGGCATGCGGTCCGCAGTGGTGTCCCACACGACGATTCGCTTTGTCGGCCCAATTCCGCTGACGTATGCGTTCAGTCCGTTTCCCTTTGCGCTGGCTTGCATCAGGTACATGCGTTGCGGTGGAATCCGCGTACCCGTGCGAGCCACCACACGTTCAAACTGTACGACCAGTTCCGGATGCGTCGCAGTAAGGGGTTCAAAGTGGTCGAAGAGCGGTTCCACAACCTCCGGAAGAATCAGGGCACCGAGCAGAATCACGGGGATCGACGCCAGCCAGAACCAAAGCCACGCCCGCCGCGGCGAGCGCATAAGCAGCCAGCGCCCAAACACCAGAATCGGGACGGCGACGGCAACCATCAGCAGTGTCGCAACTGCCTCATCGCGAAGCCAGCTCAGCCAGCCCTGAATGCTGATCCCCGCCTGCAAAGATGCGCCGTGGCCCATCGCATTCATCGGTAAGAACACCATCAGGTTGAACACGAGCAGTACTCCCAGCGCAAACCATGCTGTCTGCATCCATGCGCGCTTGCTCATCCGCATTGCAATCTGGGCCAGCCAGCGAGCCAGTCCGCTTTCCAGCAGCAACCACAGCGCCAGCAGCACTCCCATCTCTAAACCGAAGTGCAACGCCAGCCGGATGTGAGCCAGGTGCCGGGCGAGCGCTTCCTGCGCGGGGGGGAGCGAGTAGATGTGCGCTATCCCGCCACCTGCGGATTGTGCCGCCGCGGCTGCTTCCGCCATTGCTTTCCCGCAAACTCCGCGAAGGATAGATCCTGTCGTCATGCGCTCTTCCATATCTGAACATGTCCCTGTGAGAATGCCGTTCCGTGTGCAGGCCTCTGTTCGGCTACGAACACAATCTTACGACTCTCGCCCATCTCTTCCACGACATCGGCTCGCATGCGCCTCCCCGATTTGTTATGCGTACGTTCCCCTACCCGAAGAGTCTGTTGCAAGTTCAGAGGAGATGAAAGAAGGTGCGCCTTTGCGTTAGGATAGAGTCAGCGGGAATGAAGTCTCCCCAAACCGCCTGTTTCAAGCAATCCATCAGGCTGATGACTTCTGCCAAAATCCAAACTCAATCACCGTGAGGCGAATCATGGCGTATCTCTGGGTTTTGCTTGGCAGTGCCATCGGCGGTCTGCTGCGCTACATAGTGGGTATCTGGACGATTCCGGTGAGCGGAGCTTTTCCTACCGGAACGCTGATCATCAACGTGATCGGTTCCTTTGTCATCGGCTACTTTGGCACACTTACGCTGCAAAGCGGGCGCCACCCGGCCTCAGACAATCTGCGTCTCTTTGTCATGGTCGGCTTGTGCGGCGGATTCACGACGTTTTCTTCCTTCAGCCTGCAAACCTACGACCTTCTGCGCTCCGGCCACTGGGGACGCGCACTGGCCAACGTCGTGATCTCCTCGGCGCTGGGACTGGCCGCGGTTGCCGCAGGGCATTATGCCGCGATGCAGCCTGTATCCCAGGTGGCGATTACCGAGACTGCTGAAGAAGAGCTGACCAGCTGAACGAAAACAGGTGAACACTGGGAACAAATCGGTTTAGCGACCTCAATTCAGCCGGACCAGATAAGCATTTCCCTCCGCCGGATGGAGTCGCTGCTCGATGCGTTCTGCATCTGCGTGGCTTTCTCCAGCGGGACGAATCCTGACCCAGTGGCCGGTGGGTCCGGCAAAGTCGATCACCTGAGCATCCGGGTAGCGGCGTTCCAACTGGTGCTGCAGGTGCAGCGCCTTGCCGGAATGCGAAAATGCGCCGATTTGCACGCACCAGCGCCCACCGTCAACCAGAGGTTCCGGCGCGCGATAGACATCGATTCGCACCGGTGCGACGCCCGCCAGATAGACGCCTGTTTCCTTAGCTGCCGCGCGCGACAGATCTAGAATCCGTCCCGGCACAAAAGGCCCGCGATCGGTGATGTACATCAGCGCAGACTGGCCGGTCTTTTCGTTGGTGACCCGCACCAGCGTGTTGAGCGGTAGCGTGCGGTTTGCGGCTGTCACCGCGTTCTGGTCGTAGATTTGTCCATTCGCTGCCCGGTGATGGTTAAACTGCGGACCATACCAGCTTGCCATGCCGCGAAGAGTCTCGATGGGGGAGTGTTCGCGCACAAAGCGCCGATCGGCTGTGGTGACTTCGCCGACTGTTCGCTGCTCGGGAGCGGGCTGCATCCCCGCAGGTGGGCTGAGTGCGGGTGCGGTTGCAGCGGGCGCAGCGGCGTGATGATGCGAACATCCGCTTAATCCAACGATCAGGAAGATGCTGACCGCAGCGCTCATCCTCAGCGCTCGATCTGCAGGACGCATCCATGAGTTGTCTCCCGTGATTGCGGACGATCGCTTCAGGATCATTCTCCTCATGATTCCAGTTTGGGATGGCCCGATGCTGGCTGCAATCTCATTTCCCATTCTTTCCTGGGCCATGAGCCAGAACTGTCAACCTGAGGTTGTACATTCATCCATAAAGGAATTGTCGCCGAACCTTCCGGATTCTGGTTCGTCGAACGAGAAGCAGTCATCCCGATTTCCTTACCGAGGAGCGAAAACTAAACTGGAGAGATGATGCAGTGCAAAGCAGTGACTGCGAGCGTCGGATTGCCCTGTACTGGAAGGCGCTGGCATGGCTGATCCTTTTCGGTTGCGTGCTACCCTTTTACGCAACGTCCCTGCCCGCAGCATCCAGCAGGAGCGAGGTAGGATCGAGCGGTATTGGACCAGATGTTGCTGATCGCACGAGCGTTGTCGGGCCAGCGAACACGGAGGCAGGTATCGTAGGAGCGCTTGTCGCTGGCCCCGACGAGGCCGATCCCCGCGCCGATACCCGCAATGAGGAACTGCCGGATGCGCCGCAACCCATCGCCCCACCTTTGTCCGTCGACGCGCCGCAGCTCGCCGACGCACTGCCGCAGTCAGCACAGGTGGCTCAAGCTGCCCCTGCCGCTAAAGACGCGGGGAAAAGCTCAGGCCAGAAGGCCACCCCTACAGCAAAGAAGACGGAACCGCGGTGTACCCAGAAGCCGTGTCCGCTGAAGACCGAAGCCATCGACTGGTATAAGCGATTCATGAACGGGCCGGAGGTGAAGCCTCTGACGCCACGCGAAAAGGCGCATCTTGCCGCGAAGAACATTATTGACCCCTTCAACGCGTTGACCATCCTTGCCCAGTCAGCATTCTATGTTGGCTTCAACGCCAATTCTCCCTACGGTCCAGGCATGCCCGGCTTTGGCCGCAACGTAGGAGTCAGCTACTCGCAGGACATCACCAGCGAGTTTTTCAACGTCTTCCTCATCCCTTCGATCATGCATCAGGACCCGCACTATCACCGTATGCCCGGCGCCAGCTACAAACGTCGCTTCATCCACGCGACCACGCAAATTTTCTGGACCCTCGGCGACAACGGGCGTGGCATGCTCAACTACGCCAATCTTGTCGGCAGCGGCGTGGATATCTCCATCGGAAACCTGTATGTTCCCGGCCAGCAGACGCACCTGACAGCTGCTTTATCGGAGTATTTCGTTGGCCTTGCCACCGCGCCCATCGACAACTACATTACCGAATTTCTGCCCGACATCGCGCGCCACATTCACATTCAAATCGTCCTCGTGCAGGACATCATCAACCAGGTTGCTCGCACCTCGCCACCCGCAGAATGATGCTTCGATCGGGTTTGCGTGGTTCATCCTCCTGGGTGGGACATCGCCATTCCAGCTTTAATCTGCACCGTTCAGGTTGCGAAGCGACCATTCGCTGCGGGGTCTTTGGATTGCCGTGCTCTACAGGGTACCCTTAAAGAGCAGGATTGGAATCAATTCGGCTTTTCGGGCATCTTCATCAGAGATTCCGTTTTAAGTCAGCCAGAGCATACACCCCCCACGCAAGGAGAGATACGCGGCAATGGCCAAAGCGACAAAATATGCAGAGCAGGTAGTGGTTTATGCAGCAAAAGGAGTCTGGAGCATCTTTGAGCGGCTGAATCGCATCAGCCCGAACCCGTCGATCACACCCAAATGGAGCGACAAGCCGCTGCTGAAAAGCTGGGAAAAAGAGAAACCGCCTCTTGGCTGGCCGCGATCGACCGATTCGCTGTGCCCGAAGTGCGTCCCGGAGATTCGCCAGCAGATTCTCGACGGCAAACTGCCCCATGAAGTGCTGCTGAATGAAAAGGTTGGCGAGATTAAGGCAACCATCATCGAACGCGACGGCAAGATTATGATGGTCAAGGATTGCCCAAAGCACGGTCACTTCGAAGACGTAATGTCCATCGACCCGGTTTTTTTCAAGCATCTGGAAGAAAGCTTTCCCGGCCGCGATATCCGTGCGCACAACGACGAAAAGCTCCACAACCACGGTACCTCGACCGTCACGCATGGTCGCGGGTCGGTGCTCACGATCGATCTGACCAACCGCTGCAACATGATGTGCGATCCCTGCTTCATGGACGCCAATCAGGTGGGATTCGTCCACGAACTCACCTGGGACGAGATCAAGACGATGCTGGATAACGCGATCACCATCAAACCGCGTCGTCAGATGAGTGTCCAGTTCTCCGGCGGCGAGCCGACATTGTCGCCGTACTTCCTCGATGCAGTCGCATACGCCCGCAAGGTCGGCTATAACAGTGTGCAGGCTGCCTCGAACGGCATCGAGTTTGCCAAGAGCAAGGAGCTTTGCCGCGCCGCCGCTGAAGCCGGACTGCGCTATGTCTATCTTCAGTTCGACGGCATCGGCAACGCTGCCAACTCGCACCGCAAGGTTGGGAACCTCTTTGACGTCAAACTCCAGGCCATCCACAACCTGCACGAGGCTGGCGTAGACATCGTGCCGGTGACGACGATCATCAATGGCATCAACAACGAGCAGGTGGGTCGCATCATCGAGTTCGCGCTCGACAACCCGAAGACGATCAACTTCCTCAGCTTCCAGCCGGTCTCCTTCACCGGACGCGATGAGGACATCAGCGATGAGCGCCGCATAGCGCAGCGTTATACGCTCAGCCATCTGGCGCACGATGTGAAGAGCCAGACCGGCATGGGCGAGCCGTCGCGCGACTGGTTCCCGATCAGCTTTATGAGCACCTTCTCCGACTGGGCAGATCACGTTCACGGATCGAACGCCGACTGGGGTCAGTTGAGCTGTGGCTGCCATCCAAACTGCGGCATCGGTATGGCCGTCATGATTGACAAGGAGACCAAGGAAGCCGTTCCCGTTACCGCCTTCATCAACGCCAACCGGCTCGCTAAGGATGTTGCCAAGGTCAACGATGCCGCGCGCGGCAAGGCGCTTCACATTCTCGGCATCGCCCTTGCGCTCATCCGGAACTACGATCCCTTCCAGGCGCCTACCCACTTCAAGATCACCGATATGCTCGCGAAGATGGACAAGACCTTCGGAGCCACCGGGAAGGACTACGGCAAGGTTACCGGCGACCGTACGGCGGAAGACATTAAACGGCGCCGGGCCGACCGCTGGAACTTCCTCTTCATTGCGGGAATGTGGTTCCAGGATCTGTTCAACTACGACTTCCGCCGCACCGAGCAGTGCATCATCCCCTACGCCACGCAGGAGGGGGAGATCAGCTTCTGTGCCTATAACACTGGCATCGGCTGGCGCAACATCATCGAGAAGATGCACATGACGGCAACGCTCACCAAGTGGTACGAAGAGCATGGCCGCCATGAAATCTTTGCAGGCGGCAAAAACGTCGGCATGGCCCACCAGGGTCACAAGCTCGAGTTGAACATGCAGCACGTCAACTCCGAGGCCAATCACACGCTTGACGAACTGGGCATCGCCAAGAATGCGCGGGAGGAAAAGATCCGCGCTCGGGACGAGAAGCTGAAGCAGGATGCGGAACATGCGCGGATGGCTCGGCTCTACCGCGAGCATGTGCTGGGCGAGAAGCCCGTCGAGGGGCTGGTTCGTCTGGATGCCATTGCCCCGGCAAAGCCTGCCGCAGAGCCTTCCGGCGAACTGGTCGGCGGTGACTGATCTGCTCTCGCAGACAATCAAAAGAGGCTGCCTCACAGGCAGCCTCTTTTTTGATCCTCGCAACTTTGCGCTCAGTGGCGGATGTGGAAGTTATACGCCACGCCGAAGGAGACAATCGGATAGGTATGCAGCGGCCGGATATCGTTCTGGTAGCTGGACTCCTGGGCCGCCAGGTTTGACTGAACCGTAGGATCGGTGGCGACATTGACGCAATTCTGGCCCTGAGCATCACAGACCTCGCCCGTTAGGCTGATGGTGACAGTCGGCGGCTGGATGAAGGCGACGCCAACCTCGAGCGGGAAGGTCCAGTGCCGTCCGGACGCAGGGAAGAGATTTCCTAATCCTGCGGTGATTGTCGGCG
>JAJZDO010000157.1 GCA_021805955.1 Acidobacteriota bacterium | reverse complement strand
TTTCGCCATGCATGAATCGGGCGCGGTTGCAATCGGTCAACGAAAGACCCTTGGATTGCGTCCAATAGATGGAATCGAGGCGGGTGCCAGCGCTTCAATGAGGAAAGCAGAATCCAGGCGAAATGTAGAAATCAAAGAACGCACACGCTACGATGAAGTGTTTCGGAATCCTTGGAATCTGAGCAAACAATGAGGGTGGATACGATGAAATTTTTGACGACAACAAGTCTCGCCGCGGCGATGGTTGCGGCCACTGCATTTGGGCAAAATGCAAAACCCAGCCCATACCAGGGCGTCTCTCATCCGCCAAGCGACGCGATCGTGACCAATGATCTGACGTCAACAAACCCAGCTACACCGGATTCTTCAGATGAGAACTCCCCGTCGGTAAGCCAGCCAAGAGCACACGTTGAACCCGCTCCGACATCTCCGCAGGATCACGATTACATCCAGCATCCAGGACTCGTTACACGTTCTGCGGATTCTGAGGACGGCGACATTGTCACCAGCGTGGCTCCGGCTGGTCCTGGGGATGATTCAGGCGTTGTGATCAGCGTTCCAGCCGGCCCGAATCAATTGCCGGAAGGAACCACGCTGACGGTGTCGCTCAACCAGCAGCTATCCACGGCGACGACACAGACGGGGGCAATTTTCAGCGCTCGTCTCATCCAGCCGGTCATGAAAGATGGTCGCATCGTCATCCCGGTTGGCTCTATCGTGACCGGTCGCGTGACGTCCGTCAGTGAAGGGCGGCGCATTACCGGCGGGGCCTCTATTCGGCTGCGGCCGGATGAAGTGGATATGCCCGATGGCACGCGGTATTTCCTTCACGCCGAAGTATACGATCTGGGAAATTTTCACAAAGTCAAACCAGATGCCGAAGGCAATGTTGTCAGTGTCGCCCACGGTAAGCGGACAGTTGCGGAGGCAGGCTTGCTGGGCGGCGGCGCCGCAGCTGCGGGCTTTATGATTGCTGGCGGTCCCGCTGCGCTGGTGCTTGGAGGAGCAGCCGCAGGCTATGTTGGCGCGCACTGGCTGCTCGAAAGCAAGCAGGCGGTGCTTCCCAAGGACTCTGAAGTCGTGTTCGGCTTGACGCAACCCATGTCGCTGGTAGCTTTCCACGAATAGCGACTCTTCTCAGCTTCTGCGAAGTTCAGGGTGGGAAGGAATCGAAAAAGACTCGGCGTGCCTTCCATCGCCGAGTCTTTTTCTGTGGTTTGAAAGCGATTCGCGCAGGCAGGGAATTGTATTGTGCAGCGGTTGCCCGCGCTCACTCCGCCGGCATGCCCGAGATCATCAGCTAGGCGTCACCGCCAGACGAGCTCCCAGGGTCGAGCGATAGATTCGCGCGCATGGTTGACCGGTGCTACAGATGACGAATAGGAGCTCCAGGTCCCGCGGATGCTTTTGGGCCGCCGCTGCAACGGGATCACCATCGATGGCGATAATGTAGTCGGCCGCCGCCGCTGGATCCGCCAGCGCGTCATGCCAGAGTTTGTAGTCTCCTTCATTAATGGTTTGGCGGAGGGAAAATCCGATTTGCTGTAATGCTCCGATGTGCGCGGACGTATACATCAATAACGTCGCCTGGGGAGGAAGCAGGATCAGCTTCTCCGCCAGCGCCTTCTCAAACGGAATCCGCGTCGCGGCATTGGCCTCCGCTTCCTGGAAAACCAGCGGAGTGTCGCGCAGCAAGAAGGCATTGCTGGCGAGGATAATGGCCAGCGCGAATGCAGCGATTGCCCGATTCCATTGTGGCCACCTCTTCATCGCCGCCAAAACCGCGAATGCCGGAAACAGGGCAAACGCCGGCAACATTTCCATGCCGTAGCGAGTGTTGTAGTACGAATGAGGGAACCATACCGGCAAAAAAATTGGCACGGAGCCATATGCTACTGAATATGCGTAAAACGGAACCGGCAACCAGAACAGAATTGCTGCCGGTAACGCACGACTCCGATATTGCACGACGGCATATGCCGTTCCCGCAGTAGCCATCAGCAGCAGCCATCGCCCGCACCGTATGGGCGCCGCTCCCATCTTTGCCGATTTCACATAGTAGAGGAAAGCCCACCACAGATGATGCCAGCCCGGGTATGGCAACGAGCCGGGCTTTGTCGTTCGCTCAGCGATGGCCTTTGCGGAATACGGGCCGCGCAGAAAATCCAGCGGGTCCCCATATATGCGCCAGTTGTATCCCAGCCAGCTCAGCGGAGCGGCCAGCAGAAAGAATGTGCAGACGACAAAGACCCTCGCATTGGCCGGCTCTCTCCACCACCCGCGCCGCAGCGTCCAGTACGCCGCCATCAACCACGCTAATGTGCCAAGTATCCATCCGTCATATCGCGTGAACACGGCGGCGATCAGAACAAGCGTCAGCTTCACCAGGGCCCGACGCGCGGCTGCGGCATCTGCTTCGCGCTGCGCCGACTCAAAAGCTGTCAGGTGTACGGCACTCCATATCATCAGGGCCAGATACAGCGGCTCTGTCATGGCTGTGACAGACATGTAAAGGAGGCCGGGGTTGAGCGCAAGCGCAGCAAACACGAGCAGTGACAGCAAAGGCCGCATCCATCTCCGAGCCAATCGATAGATGCCAGCACATGCCAGCACATAGCTGACCATGGAAGGAATGGCGCCAGCTAATCCATTCTGCCACCAGTCGGTGCGCTGCACAAAGGGCAGCAGCAAGAGGTGTGGCAAGGGCAGCCATACCGAACCCAGCTGACTGAAACCGGGATTGAGCGAGTCGAAGATGCGGCGGGCAATATGGAGATGCGCAACGGCATCCCCATAGAGCAAGAGGTCGCCATGTCTGGCGCAATAGGCGAGGGCAGACGCAGTGAGCAGAATCGCCACCGTCGACACCAGCTTCATTTCTTCCCGGAGAGTCGCGACGTCAGCCTGGCGACCAGAGGAGAGACTCAGCTTGTCACTCGGCATCGAGATGCGAAAGCTCCTGAAAGCTCGCAAAGCGTTGGTCGATTTCTTCGCGGCTGAGAGACTGTATCCGCTCCGTACCGAAGCGCTCCACTGCGAACGAACCCATCACACTGCCATAAAACATAGCCCGCTTGAACTGTCCTGGGGTAACTTCCTGCTGCGATGCCAGGTAGCCAAAAAATCCGCCAGCGAATGAATCTCCAGCGCCGGTGGGGTCGACAACTTCCGCCAACGGTAGAGCCGGCGCGCGGAAGAACTGATTGCGCACGCTCCCTGGAAACGAATGTTCGCCGAAAAATGCGGTTGCGCCATACTCCCCATGCTTCACGATCAGCGTTTTGGGACCCATTTGCATGATGCGCTCGGCGGCCCGTACCAGGTTCGCTTCTTCGCCCAGCAGTTTGGCCTCGCCATCGTTGATGAGCAGAACGTCGAGATCCCGCAGCACGCGAGTCAGGTTCTGCTGATGGCCGGTGATCCAGTAATTCATCGTGTCGCCGCAGACCATGCGCACGCGTGGCATCTGCTGGCGCACCTGGTGCTGCAGCACGGGATCGATGTTCGCCAGGAAGAGGAACTCGCTGTCCTGGTATGCGTCGGGTATCTTGGGCTGGAAGCGCTCGAAGACGTTCAAGTCCGTGCGCAGCGTATGCGCCTCGTTCAGGTTCTCGCGATACTCTCCCGTCCAGTGAAAACAATTGCCGACGACGCGCTCAATTCCGCTTGTATCGATCCCGCGCGCGTGGAAGATCGCTTCGTGGTCGGCGGTAAAATCTTCTCCCACGACACCAAGGATCCGCACCCGTGTAAAGAAGCTGGCGGCCAGGGCAAAGTGGGTAGCGGCTCCGCCCAGGCAACGATCCGCCGAACCGCTGGGGGTGCGGATACTATCGAATGCAACGGAACCGACAACAAGAATCGACATACAGTGTGGAATCCTCTTCCCAGGCTGATTTTGTTCTGTTCCGATCCCTTCAGAAATCCAGAGGCTACGGCAGATACTTTTCCAGCAATAAACCGAGCTTCTGTCGCGTAGCCAGAGAAATTAGCGCGGGCCGGGTGAGGATCGCGCCTTTCAGCGCGGACTGGCAGTGGCAATTCCGCTTCGCCGGCAAGGCAGCTACAACCACATCCATCACCTTGAGCGCGGTCGCATTGTTCTGGTTCAGCACGGCGACAACCTGTTCGGTCGTGACCGAATCGTGATCGGGATGCCAGCAGTCGTAATCGGTAACCATGGCCAGCGTCGCGTAGCAAATCTCCGCCTCGCGCGCCAGCTTGGCTTCCTGCAGGTTGGTCATCCCGATCACGTCCGCCCCCCACGATCGGTAGAGGTTCGACTCCGCCCTGGTCGAAAACTGCGGACCCTCCATGCAGACATAGGTCCCGCCGCGGGTCGCAGGAACGTTTTGGACGCCGCATGCCGCCATAATCGCGGTACCGACCTCCGCGCATACCGGATCGGCCATCGATACATGAGCCACCACATCGGGACCGAAGAAGGTGCTGCGTCGCGCATAGGTGCGATCGATATACTGGTCCGGCACGAGAAATATTCCGGGCTTATGTTCTTCCTTCAAGGAACCGACAGCGGAAATGGAAAGAATCGCGTTCACGCCTGCCTGTTTCATCGCGTAGATGTTCGCGCGATAGTTGATGTCGGAAGGCACAATGCCGTGGCCCCGCCCATGCCGCGCGAGAAACGCCACCCTGCGCCCATGCAGCTCGCCGAATGTAAGCCAGTCGGAGGGATCTCCAAATGGCGTGCTGATTTGCTCTTCATGTGCATTCGTCAATCCAGGCATGTGATATAGCCCGCTGCCGCCGAGAATTCCAATCTCCGCACGAAACATTCTGGGATGTACTCCTTCGCTCATAGCCATCGATATACCTTGAGACCTGCATTGCCTGATACGACTGCGAAGTGTTTAGTATACCGTGCAGCCGTTGAACCGCTCCGGAGCCAATGTGGCAAACAGCGAATGCCACAGGTCCGCGGTCAAGTCCCTTCGAGGTATCTCCGATTGCGCGACCACGCTGGTGGAACTCTCTGCAATGCTGCCCATCATCACAAACTCGAGTTTACGCGCCAGGTCCAGCGGGAAACTCTCGCTGATAAAAACCGTCTTGCCGGAGACGGCAATGAGGACGGGCCCCTCCGATGTGTCCCAGATTTGATGGGTGACTGCTGTATCTCCAGAGTCGGAGCTTGCATCGGGAACGACCGTCACATGATCGTACTTGCGCGGTATCTCACGCGCATAGATGGCGGCGAAGGCCTGCGCCGCTTGTGGGGTTGCCCAGCGCGACAGGTACAGCAAGGCAAGTGAGGCCGTAGAATCCAGCGCGTCCTCGGTCCTGGCCTCCTTACTCTGGGCTGCATAGTAAATCCCGCCTCGCCATGCCGGAGCCAGCGCTGCCGCCAGCGCAGGGCCGCCGAACAGTTCCGCCATGACCTGCACATCGAATTCGCCCATCACGCCGACATCGTATGGACGATAAAGCGGGTCGATCACGGGATGGATATCGGGCATACGCAGCAGCGGCACCGCCTCGTGATCGAGGTACACCTTGGGCGTCATAATTTCATATGTCGAGGTGGGTGGATGGTCCAGCATTCTGGCGAATGCTGCTTGCTTGCCTTTTGCGGTCAACACGGCGCGCACAAAATCCAGGCCGTCCACATAAGGAAATATCAGCGAACGCTGCAGCACCAGAGGGGCATTGGCAAGCGTCGGTGAGTCTGTGTTGTCACTCATCGCGTCATTCATTTTGTCGGCAAGCTGCGGCGCATTGAGAAGAGTCTTTCCGCTCGGGGCCAGGATGTAGTCGATAAAAACCGCCATTGCCTGCCCTTCGATCACGGCATCCCGGACGGTATCTTTTTCGTCGGCGGTGATGTGTGCGTTATCCTGCTGAGCATTTTTTGCAATCGCCTGATCGCCCGACCTGTCCCATTTTTCAAGATGAATGTATTGGTCTTGTAGAGCGTGGGTCAACTCGTGTGCCAGCACCGGCTTCTGTTCCTCGGGTGGGATCCAGTCCAGTAAATTCACAGTTTTGGTCTTGTCGTTGTAGTATCCGGCAATCTGCTCGCGGAGTAGCCGAACAAGAAATGGTCGCAATTGGAAATCGCGGTCCAGCAGTCCGAACTTCTTGAGCACAAGATCACTGCGTTGCAGGCGCTTCGCATCGCGATCATCGTGCAACTGTTGCGTCAGGTAGTGCTCGACTTCATCGCGGGTCACCAGGCGGCGTTTGACAGAATGCAGCACCGGCAGCCCGGTTTCTTTGCTGTCAAACTGCAGGATCGCATCGACGGAGTTGAATAGTTGCTGGGCCTGCTCCGGCGTAATGTGCGTGGGCTGGGTCGGCTTCGCAGGCTTGGATGCGGCACTCCGACTTGACTCTGACGGTGGCTGGTTTGTGGATGCAGGCGGGGTCGTGGTTGCCGATGGCGGCTGCATTCCGTGTGCCAGGACCGGGAGCAGCAGACAGAAAAGAGCCACACACCCACGAACCGGCGGCAACCATGCGCTGCGCGCCCGGCATTGTGCCAGGCGGCAATCCGACGAACACTTGTCATCCTTCATGCAACCTCTTCCAACAGACGGATATTTTCGCATCCCCGCTATAATTTGGAGTGTACCTTTGTGAGACGATCCGCAACTGCCGCTATGAGCAATTCCATCCCCAATCTTTTCGAAATCAATTCTGGCGGATCGACGGGAGCCGCGGATATGGAACTATCTACCCTAGCGACTGCAACTCCATTGGCGAACACGCTCGGAGAGCGCTTTTCCCAGCGACTTGGTCAGTACCGTGGTGCGCGGACGCCCGAGGTATTTTCCAGTGCGCCCGACGAACTTGCCGCGCTTTTGACTGCCGCCGGAGCCTACGATCTTGGCTGGCGTTGTTTTCTTCGTTGTACCGGCGAAGACCGCTTGCGCTGGCTCAATGGCATGGTCACAAGTTTCGTCACCGGGCTAGAAGAGAACACGGGTTGCTATGGGTTTGTACTGAATGCTCAGGGCCGTATTCAGGGCGACCTTGACATTTACCGGCGCGCGGACGCGCTTTGGCTTGAGACGGATCGCGTACAAATCGAGGCGCTCACTGCCTTCCTCGATCACTACATCATCATGGATGACGTTGCCCTCGAACCACAGCCGGCCTGGACCGCGATTGGCATCGCCGGTCCGCTGGCCGCTGAGAAAATTGCAGAGGCCGGGCTGCCGGTTGCTCCGTCGCCGCTGCATCTCGTCGAAGCATCCTGGCAAGGCCATCCCATTGTTGGCGTGGCAGCGCACAGCCCGCTGGTGGCGCGTTACGAAATCTGGATGGAACAGGACCGCGCGCTCGATGTGTGGAGTGCACTGATTGCTGTTGGCGCCACGCCTTGTGGCTCGATTTCCATCGAACAATTGCGAATCCTGGAAGGAACACCCGCGTATTCCGTCGACATGACGAATAAAGACCTGCCCCAGGAAACCAACCAGATGCGCGCGCTTCATTTCACAAAAGGCTGCTATCTCGGCCAGGAAATCGTCGAACGCATTCGTTCCCGCGGCAACGTGCATCGAACGCTGAGTGGTTTCGTGCTTGAAGATGCAAGACCGACAGCACAAACATCTTTGCTCGCCGACGGCAAACCGGTGGGCGAGATCACCAGCGTCGCCCGGGTCTCGCTTCCGGGCATTGGAGAAAGAGTGGTGGCGCTTGGTACGATTCGACGCGAGGCGCTGGAGCGCAACGCGACATTGACAGCAAATGAAACGAGCGCAAGGCCATCGCCACTTCCATTTGACTTCATCGATAACGCGGTCCAGCCGTAAGGAACCATGGCGGTAGGATTAACGAACTGTTGGAAGGAAATGAGTTCTCTTATGTCAGAAAAAGAACCGCAGGTCACATTTACCGATCGCCGCAAAATTTCTTCCGATGGAGAAATTCGTCCGGAAGCAGCGCAGAACGCGGCGAAGGAGCAACAAGAGCGGCAAGCCGAGACGCCGCAACCAGCTCCTACGACAGCCTCTAATGGAGCAGATGCGGCGGAGTCCAGCCCGGCGCCGGCCGCCAGTTCTGCTGGCGACGAAGAGTCGGCGGCCAGTACGCTTCCAGAGGGGCCGACGGCGCAGGAGAGTGCGGAATCCAATGCGGCCTACCAGCAGACCACACAACAGCTCGACGATCTTCTGCGCGCCAAGGCGCCCGACTCCTCCCGGCTGGGCCCCGTCGTTTTCGATCATCTGGTGCAGTCCATGTACATGACTGCGATGATGAGCATGGGTGCGGGAACACAGCCCGGCGAAAAGCCGCGCATCGATTTGATGGGGGCGCGTCAGACCATCGATCTGCTGGGCGTTCTGGCAGAAAAAACGAAAGGAAATTTGACCCTCGACGAGCAGCGTCTGCTGGAGAGCGCCTTGTTCGAGCTGCGGATGATGTTCCTCGAAATCACCAATGCAATCGCACGCAATGCCGCCAATCCTTCGCAACAGAAACCATCGGGACGCAAGTAAGCGAAGCGGAACTGCGGAAACGGCTTGCGACAGCGAAAGGTGCAGATGCGGGCAGAGATCGTTTTTTTAGGCAGCGGTACATCCATGGGGGTCCCGACACTGGGATGCAGTTGCCCAGTCTGTACGTCCAGCGATCCCAGAGACAGCCGTTTACGGCCTTCCATTTCTGTCTTGTTTCGCGACGGGGACAGCGAACGCTGCATCCTGATCGACTCCGGACCTGATTTTCGTCAGCAGGCCATCCGTGAAGGTCTGCGTCACATCGACGCCGTGTTGTACACGCATGCCCATGCGGATCATATTCTGGGCCTCGACGATTTACGCCCCCTCAGCTTTCAGAGTTCCGGCAAAATCCCGCTGTATGCGGACCAGACCACAACGGACGTGCTGCGGCATGTTTTTGAATACACATTTTCCGAGAGCAATCTCTATCCATACAAAGCCCGGGTTGAGCTTCGCGCGCTGGAGGCGCATACACACCTGTTTGGCGCTGACTTCGTGGCGGTCCCTTTGTTGCACGGGACCCTGGAAACGGTCGGCTTTCGTTTTGGCAACGCGGCCTACCTGACGGACATGAGCGATATTCCCGAGGCAAGTTTTTCCCTGTTGCAAAATCTGGATCTGTTAATTCTGGATGCCTTGCGCCGAACCCCGCATCCGAGTCACTCGAACCTGGAAACTTCCTTGAAGTTCGTCGAAAAAATTCGCCCGAAGAGCGCGTATTTTACGCATATCGCCCACGACCTGGGGCATGCTGAGACCGAAAACGAATTGCCATCCCATGTCCACATGGCCTATGACGGGCTACGCATTCCCATCGAGTTATAGCCATGCAAATCTTCCACTCCATTGAAGAGATTCCCACCAATTTCCGGCCCTCTGTTGTGACCGTCGGAAATTTTGATGGCGTGCATCGCGGACATCAGGCTGTCATCGCGGAAGTCATCGAGCGTGCTCATGACCTGAATGCATATTCGGTCGCCGTGAGCTTCGATCCCCATCCCGTCCGTATCTTGCGTCCTGAGGTCCTCCTTCGCCTGATTACTCCGCTCGATCACAAGCTGGACCTTCTGGCGCAGACCCGGATCGAAGCTGTACTCATTCTTCCTTTTACCAACGCCCTCTCTCGGCTGACGGCGCGAGAATTCGCGCACAAGATCCTCGCCGAAGCGCTGGGAGCCGTAGAAGTGCACGAGGGAAGAAATTTTCGTTTTGGAGCCGGTGCTCTCGCCGATGTGAACGAACTGGCGGCTCTCGGAGAAGAGTTACATTTCAAAGTCCGCGTGCATCCCTCCACCATGCGCCGGGGAGCGGTCGTGTCCAGCAGCGCCGTGCGAGCTGCAATTTCGGACGGGAACATGCGCGCAGCCCGCCAACTGTTGGGTCGTCCTTTTGAAATTTTTTCAATGCCAGCCGCTGGTCGCGGTTACGGTTCGCGCTATACCGTTCCCACCATCAATCTGGCGCCATACAACGAATTGCTGCCAGCGAACGGCGTGTATATTACCTGCCTGGAAGTGAATGGCGAAATATTTCCGTCCGTTACCAACGTCGGGAACCGGCCCACCTTTGGTAGGAAATCTTTTGCGGTGGAAAGCCACATCCTAGACTTTCATCCAATTTCCCTGGACGAGACCACTCACCTTCAACTTCGCTTCCTTGACCGGATCCGCGCCGAAATCGAATGGCCTTCGCCCGAAGCATTAAAGGACCAAATTGCACGCGATGTAGCCCGCGCCCGCCATTACTTCGGGTTGTACGAGGCTGTTGCAGGGGAGCCCTCGTCGCAGACGGAAGTCCCAGGAAGTTAGCATCGGCCTGCAATGCCTATTGCACACTATCGCTTCCAGCAGCTTCATCATTCAGGGCCGGGGTGCAATGTCTCCTGACCGCTCTCTCCCGGGGTGCCGGTAGCGGCTGTAGGAACGGCCGGTAGTGTTTCACCGGGGAACGCCTCGTCCGGGTGATCGGCGATTGCCGCCCGCATAAAACTCATCCAGATGGGCAACGCCACACGCGCTCCCGTTTCCTTGTCGCCGAGGCTCTGTCGATCGTCATAGCCGACCCATACGCCGCACGTCACGGAAGGCGAAAATCCCAGGAACCATGCGTCCGTAAAGTCGCTAGTTGTGCCAGTTTTACCTCCCAGCGGATGATGCAGCTGGTTGGCGATGGCTCCCGTTCCCTGACGGGTGACCGCCTCGAACAACTGCATCATTTCCCGCGCTGTTTTCACGTCCGTCGAAACGTGGACGTCCGGCGAATCGTCCCACAATACCTCGCCGTCCGCCGTGGCCACCTTGCGCACAAAATGCGGTGTCAGGCGCACACCGTCATTCGGGAAACTGCTGTATGCCGCCACTTGCTCGTACAGACTGACTTCGGCCGCTCCTAACGCAATCGGCAAGAACGCGGGAATGTCTGTCGTAACGCCAAATTGATGCGCCGTCGCAATCACTTTACGGATGCCGATACGGTCGGACAGTTTCAGTGCCGGTATGTTGAGAGATTCCGCGAATGCGCGCTGCAGCGTAACATTCCCCAGATAGCGATGCTCATAGTCATGCGGCGTATAGTCGCCGGATGCAGTGTGAAAGGTGACCGGCCCATCGAGAATCATGCTGTCTGGTTTATAGCCGGCCTCCATTGCCGCGGTGTAGTCGTAGGCCTTGAATGAAGAACCCGTTTGTCGCTGCGCCTCAGTCGCGCGGTCATACTGCGAAAGGTTGAAGTCACGTCCGCCCACCATGGCGAGTATGTCCCCACTCACATTGTCCACAGCCAAAAGTGCCGCCTCGACACCGCTATCTTGCTCGAGTGAGGCATACGCCAGGTTGCCATCCGCTTCCATGGCTTCGGGCGGCTGACTGACTGCCTGCTTGCTGGCAATCGGCTCGGTAGCGGGACGGGGCAAGATATGCACATACACAATATCGCCAGCGCGAAGAAGATCCGTTGCCAACTCTTTTTTTGTCCAGGCCCACGCTTCGGGTGCAAGGATGGCGCTCTGATTTTCACCCACACGAACGGTCACTTCGTACGGCAGGACCTCGGTCACCACCCCGTGAATATAGGTGCCCGGAGCGGGATTGACATTCCAGTCCGGATGGTGGAACGCATCGATTGAACTGCCGGCGGCGATGACATTCAACAGGTTGCCTTGCCAACCTCGCCGCCGCTCGTATGCAGCGAGTCCGTCCAAAACAGATGCATTGGCCGCCTGCTGCAGTCTCAGGTCGAGCGTTGTGTAAACGCGCAATCCCGATTGATGCACCATATCGGAACCGAATCTCCGATCCAGTTCCTTACGGACCTCATCGACAAACCAGGGAGCTACCGTATTGGGGGCCGGTTCGATATGCAGACCCAAAGGGATCGATTTCGCCTCAGACGCCTGCTGTGCTGTGATGACGCCGTCTTCCAACATGGCATTCAAGACCATATTGCGCCGGTCCAGCGCCCGCTCTGGGTGGGTGACCGGCGAGTAGTACGAGGGGCCGCGTGGAAGTGCAGCCAGCAGGGCAGCCTCCGGCAACGCGAGATCGCGCGCAGGTTTGCTGAAGTAGTATTCCGATCCCGCTTCAAATCCGTAGACTCCCTGGCCAAGGTAGATCTGGTTGGCATACAGGGTGAAAATCTGCTGCTTGGTAAAATTCCGTTCAATCTGAATGGAAAGCAGGACTTCCTGCAATTTGCGGTGAAAGGACCGCTCCGGCGAAAGAAACAGGTTCCTGGCCAGTTGCATCGTCAGCGTCGAAGCGCCTTGCGCGCGCCGGTCCTCGGTCAGGTCACGATATGCCGCCCCTGCAACGCGAAACAGGTTGATTCCCCAGTGGCTTTCAAAATTCTTGTCCTCGATGGAAATGACGGCATGTCGCAATACAAGAGACATGCATCAGGAC
>JAJZDO010000616.1 GCA_021805955.1 Acidobacteriota bacterium | reverse complement strand
CCCGCCAGCTTAAACGGCACTCGTCAGGGTGGTCCCCACGCTGTTGAAGGCAGTGCCAATATCGGTGGCAAGCGCCTTCATACCGGTCACTGCTCCCAGTCCGATCAAGGCCGCGACCAGCGCGTATTCGATCAGGTCCTGACCGGAATCTTCTTGTACCAGGCGGATGAAAAGTTCTTTGAAAGTTTTCATGTGATATTTCTCCTTAAGCATGTTCTAGTAGTTGATTTCACCGTGCGGCCAGCGGCCTGACAAGTCCTGTTTGGAACTTCACAGGCCCTCTGACTTTTGTGTCTGTACAATGAATCCTACTCAGAAGTCGTCCGGCAGTAACAGAAATCGTGGTTACCTAGTGGTACGGAAGTAATGAATCTGAAGAGTCAACAGGCGGAGGTGTTCCCAAACGAGAAAAAGCGCGGACTTTCGGCTTATTGCAGCATGCCAACCTTCAGCAGTTCGACGGAAGGCGCGGGATTCAACGCCAGATTCACGGCGCCATTGCCGTTCAGGCTGATCTGGTCAGCCACAACCTCGCCAAGAATAAACGTCCCAGTGCTGGAACCTCCGCTCAAAGTGAAAATATCGGAATAGCTGCTGGAATGGAAATAGAGCGAGCCTGAAAAAGACATAGCACCCGAGCCTCCGAACACCGGTTGAGCAGTGTTGGCGTGGTCCTGATACATCATGATTCCGCGGGAACCCGGACTGCCACGGGAATCGCTGGTGTCGCCGCCAGCGTCCCAATAGGTTCCATTGGTCGCACACTGCCCCCACAGTACATTCCCATTTAGAGTGCTGGGCATGTTCAGGGCCGCGCTCGGCGCGCTTCCATCGCAGGTCAAAGATGCGGACGGTACCGGGATCAATGCAGTATTCGTGCCCGAATTTCCTGAGATATTGATCGACCCGGAATAGAAGTAGAACATGAGACCATCGGTTTGCTGACCCACGCTGCTGGAAAGTGGACTGCAACTCGGTTGGCAAGGTGTCGCCATCCGCAGGGTAGTGCCACCTGAAACTGCCAGCGGACCGCCCAGGTAATAAATACCGGGCAGGAAGATGTATGTCTGATTGCCACTGATTGGAATGCCATTGGGATAATAACCCGGCGAAAACTCCATGCAATTACGGCTCGGATCGGGACAACCATCCTGTCCCGCCATCGACAGGCTCTGGGCTTTTTGCACGGTGGTTCCAGCAGTCCCACTGATGGGTGTCTGGGACTTGACGCTTGCCGGTGGCCCAACGCCGGCGTAGGGGTCGCCGACTGGGAAAGCGCCGCCGCTCCAGTGTCCCGTTGTTCCGCCATTGAAACATGCCGTCGAAATTTGCGCAGGACCACCTACGGCCGCCACGTCGGAGCCCGTGCCTTTCGGTCCTCCCGCGCTGGTGTTGATGATGCCTGACTGGCAGTCGATGGCCGTAGCACTATCGGAGTTGACCTGGAGCGCGCGCTGCGGGCCACCGATAATGTTCAGGGTCGTCCCTCCGCCCCCGTAATAAAAGGCGGCGGATACGGTGGGATTGAGCACAACCACTGGCGCGGCTTCTTTCTCCTGCGTCAGCCCGCAGGTACAGGATGCGACCACTTTTTGATACGTCGTGCCGTGGATGGTGTACAGAAAATGGGTCTTTACATTTTCTGCCACCATCACCTGCAGAAATGGGTAAGAGGTAATGGAGCTGGGAGGAGTGACGGTGCCAGAGACAGAAGCCGGGAAACTCCACGTCACCGAATTCGATGCGCTCCCGGCGGAGAAGCCTGCGCCGTTATAGCCGTTGGCATTCGCATAAAAGCAGATCGTCCCTGCGCCCGCAGTACAATTTCCCCCAATTCCGGGCGTAAAGTCCATGGTCGGCAGTGTCATGCCGGACGCCAGCCCGGCCATGTCCAGCGCGCCTGCCTCGCAGGCGGCATCCGCCGCGGTTTGCGCAGCCTGACGATGGAACCACAGGTTCGTCAAATCGACCGCGAAGCCCACCATGGCCAGCAGGAACAGTGTCAGCATCAAGAGCAGAGAAACCATGATCTGCCCGGATTCCCGCCTATCTTTGCAAGCGTTGGCGGGCGCCTTGGCGCCTCTCGTCTCGTTTTGATTGCCAGTCCGCATCCGGGGTGTCCTGTCTTCCGCTAATAGCTAATAGATGATCCGTCCCTGCGCACTCAGTTGGACAGACTGAGCGATGCCGGGCAACTTGATGTAGGGCACATAGGTGTAATTGATGGTGACATTCACGCGAGAGGGGGGGGCGGAACTGGCATCCGGATAGGCCACCTGGACTTTCATCTGCGTCAGATCGTGAAACGAATTCGCAGCGGAACTGTCGACGACGGAAATGACGTTGGCACCGGAGGAATCCGCACAGCCGCTACTGGGCCCGCTGCAATTTGCGGTATCTGTTCCATGCACGATTGCGTAGCGAACCCCCTGACGTGCCGCATCTCCCAAGACGCTATAGGTGTAGGTGAGCATGCACATTTCAAACAGCCAAAACACCATGGGGAGGACCAGCAGCAGGGACAGCGCGGTTTCGACCACCAGCGAGCCCGCTTCGGATCCGAACCGTCCCGTCTGTCGATCGCGATGGAACGGGCGGCGAAAAAGAGCCGACACAGCCCGACTGGCTAGCCTTGCGATGTGCCGCGGTTTTCCGGATGCTCTGTGCAGCCATGATGCCGATTGCGTCATTTAATCCAGAACCCTCATCGAAACCTGCCGGTGAAACTTCATGGTCGGTAGCAGGGAGAAAGAAAAAAAACTGAGAGGAATCGGCGGCTGCACGGTATAGGTGACATCCACGCGGTTCAACAGAAAGGTCGGGGCTTCGGGATCGGCGGCCGGGGTGTAGGCGGCGCCCGAGGGTCCATAACTGGCGCAGTTGGTCACATTGCCGGTGACTCCAACGCTCTTGGAGCATACCTGAACGGTGGTCGTCGACGACGAGCCGGTCAGGCTCCCAAGATCGCCGACCGCCAACGCCGCCACCGAGGTATTCGTCGCGATCGGGCCGGCTGCCGGCAGGGCACTTTGCGCGGGAGATACGAAGCCCTGGATGGAATACTCCGCCGCAGTGCGCGCCGAAGAGGTGAGGTTGGCGGCAACGATGAAGAAATATCCGAAATCCACGGCATAGGCAACCAGCAAAATCAGGATGGGCAGGAAAATCGCAGTTTCCAGCAAGCTCTGCCCGGCGTCCCGCCGAAAACTCAGCCGACCTCGTTTCGCTCGCATTTCTGTGCGTCCTTCCATACCCTCTGCACCATTGACTGAGATATCCGCCGCGCCTGTTTTCCGGGCGACTCAATACACCATGGAGACCATGTTTGCGCTTATTCTTCTCCATTCCGAAAGCAGTACCTTCGTAACGCACGCGCGGGTCAAAGTGAACAGGGTTTTCGATAACTTCGGTAATATCTTGCTACACGAGACATCTCCGCGACTAGGAATTTCGACTTCCCATGGTTACTTGCGTAATTGAAGAGAAGAAAGGCTCCATTCGCTGGCGAACGCCACGGCTTGTGAAGAAGCTATGCGGTTTTCCGGTGCTGCTCGCCGTTCTTCTAGCGCTCGTCGCGTTTCTCGCAATTCCAAAATCCATTGCAGATCCCGATATCGGCTGGCATCTGCGCAATGCCGAACATCAACTGCACGCTCACGCCTTCCTTCGCCAGGATGTCTATTCCTTCACGACGCATGGCAAGCCGTGGATAGACCATGAATGGCTGTCGGAGATTCCTTTCTACCTGGCGTGGCGAGCCTTTGGCCCGCGCGGGATTTTCTTCGTCACCGTGGCGGCGATTGAAGCTATCCTGCTTGGCATCCTCGGGCTCGGAGGCTG
>JAJZDO010000941.1 GCA_021805955.1 Acidobacteriota bacterium | reverse complement strand
GCAGCGCTCGCAACCGGTTGCCGAACCCTGCTTGAAATCGGCCCCCTACCCCATCTGCTGAGTCTTGGCAAATCCGCATACGGCGGCGTCGACCGGGTCTGGTTGCCCTCGGTGCGCAGGGGACGCAACCCATGGCTGGATATTCTCGGCTCGGTCAAAGCCCTTCATGAACTGGGCGCGGAGATCGACTGGAAGGCGCTGCACGGAAGATCAGGCCGGCGCATTTCTCTGCCCACATATCCCTTCGAACGTGAGCGCCATTGGTTTCCGAAAAAGACCGCTATCGAGACATCTTCTGTGCGGTTGACCGATGATCCAACTCTCTCCCCGCCGGAACATCCTTTACTCGGCCAACGCTTGTATTCGCCGCTCGCGGAGATACAGTTTGCTTCCCGGATAGGTCCCGAGCATCCCGCCTATCTCGGCGATCACCTAGTAGCAGGAAAGCGTATCGTTCCCGCGTCGGCTTATCTTGAGATGGCTCTCAGTGCCGCGAAGATGTCGGCCCTGGATGTCCGCGGCGAGTCGATCGCGGTGCAGGCAGTCGCCTTTCTGCAGCCATGTATTTTCGACGATCCGAGAATGCTGCAATGTGTGCTTCGCAGCCAAGAAACAGGCCATTCCTTCGCTATCTACAGTTGTGCAGTCGATGAGGATGCCAGCGACGCGACGCATCCGCCACAATGGCTGCTGCACGCGACTGGGCAGATCGTGACCGGCGCGGCGGAAGACTCGTCGGAGAAACTTCTCGGGAACGAATTGCATGACGCGCGTGCGCGCTGCACAGCGGAGTCGGATAGCGCTTCCTTCCACCGCGAATTCGACGACTTAGGCCTGCACTTTGGCCCTGGTTTTCGCACCGTACGCCGTGTCTTTCGTGGAGCAGATGAAGCCCTGGTGGAGTTTGCACTTCCTCCCGATGCACAGGCCGACACAAATCCGTATCAGATTCATCCCGTCTCACTCGACGCTTGTTTGCAGTCCGTCGCCGCCGTCCTATTGGCTTCCAGCCACGGGAAGGACACACTCTATCTTCCCGCTGCATTGGACCAGCTTCGCATCGTCGGCGATCCGCGACAGATGACACTGGGCCATGCCAGAATGCGTGGCAATCCAGCGCCGGGCGGACCAGTTGCGGCGGACGTGCAGGGATTCGATTCCGTCGGCAACCTCGTATTGTCCGTGACAGGCTTAATGTTGCGACCCCTGAGGCTGGGAGATCGCAACATTTCGCAGTCCGACTCGAATTCCAAATCGTTCTATGAAGTCTCATGGGTCCCCTACGTGCCGGCGCAGCAGTTGGGCTCCAATCCAAGTGGCATCGCCGCCGAATCGTCGGCCTCTTCCTCGGATACCGCGACGCGACCGGCATTTGTATTGGCCGGCGCGCATGGCCCTCGGAGAGATGCTCTGCAGCAGGCATGTCAAGATCGTGGCATTCGCTGCGAGATATTGCAGTCAGAGGATGTTGCATGCGACATAAACGCCATCAGCGAAAAGTCGGGTTTTCCCATCACGGATGTCGTTTATCTGGCTGGATCGCCTTTGCAGGATATGTTTCGGCTTGAGCCCGCAAAGTGGATGGAGATAGAAGCCCAACTGTTGGACGGATGTTTGCGGCTGGTGCAGGCAATGCTGCAATTGAAGCAGAAGACGATTCCGAGATTTTCCATCCTGACGCAGGGAGCGCAAGGGCCGGGGTTGTCGAACGTTCTGCAGGCTACCCTGTGGGGATTTGGCCGCTCTGTAGCTGTCGAGTATCCAGAAATGCGTGTATTGCGAATCGACCTGGATCCTTCCCACGAGACCAGCGGAGACGAATTACTGCAGTTGCTGCAGCGAAACCAGACGATGCTTTCCATGGCCGTAGAGAACGAGCTCGTGCTGCGCGCCGATCAAATCTATGTTCCGCGATTGCGTCCTGTCACGCTGCCTACTGCGGATACGTCCCCAGATTCTGGCGCGAAGGAATCGAATGAACGTCTGACGCTTACGTCCGCCGGAACAATCGAAGGAATCGAACTGGTTCCGGCAGCGCGCCGTGCTCCAGAAGCGGGGGAAATTGAAATCCGCGTACACGCAGCCGGACTGAATTTTCGCGATGTACTGAGTGTTCTGGGAATGTACAAGGGCAGCAGCGGTCCATTGGGCGGAGAATGTGCGGGAACAGTTGTCCGCGTGGGCAAAGATGTGGAGTTCTTCCAGCCCGGAGATGAGGTTGTCGCGCTGGGCCAGGGATGCTTTGCCACGTTTGTCACCACCCGTGCGGATCTGGCGTGGAGAAAGCCTGAAAACCTCAGCTTTGAAGCTGCCGTCACCATTCCAGTTGCTTTTTTGACGGCTGGATATGGACTGGACACGTTGGCCCATATACATCCCGGGGACCGGGTGTTGATTCATGCTGGCGCCGGCGGTGTCGGCCTGGCTGCGGTTCAGATCGCGCAAATGGCCGGCGCCACTGTCTTTGCAACAGCAGGGAGCAAGGAGAAGCGCGCCTACCTTGCATCCATCGGGGTTGCGCACGTGATGGATTCCCGCTCCTTGGAATTTGCTCGCGAAATTCGCGAGCTCACTCAGGGAAAAGGTGTCGACATTGTTTTGAATTCCCTGGTGGGACCCGCCATCGATGCCGGCCTCCAGATATTGGCGCCCGGCGGACGTTTTGTCGAAATGGGAGTGGCCGATCTTCGATCCAAAGAATCGGTCGCAAATGTCCGCCCTGACGTAACCTACCTCCCGTTTAACCTTGCTCCAGCCATCGCCAATGGCGGGAGTTTTATACGAGAGGTTTTGGCAAAGATTTTCGATGCGTTCCACGCCGGCGCATTACACCCCCTGCCGCGAAAGGTCTTCCCCATGCAGCAGGCGCGGGATGCCTTTCGTACCATGGCCGGGGCCCGCCATATTGGCCGAATCGTTCTTCGCCCCGCACCCGAACTCGGGCGGGCAGGGATTCGCTCGGATGCAGCCTATCTGGTGACCGGGGGACTTACTGGAATTGGCCTGGAAGTCACGGACTGGCTGGGGCAAGGTGGAGCAGCCCAGGTGATCGTTCTGGGGCACAGAGCCGCCACGGTGGAAGCCGCGGACGTCTTCGACAGAATGCGAAAAGCGGGGACACGGGTCGATGTGTGTCAGGGGGACGTTTCGCATGAAGCCGACGTACAGGCTGCGCTCCAATGCGCCGATCATTTCCCGCTCCGCGGCATCTTTCACTGTGCCGGAGTCCTGGAAGATGCCGCCCTGCTGCAGCAGGATTGGGGTAAGTTCCAGCATGTGGTGGCGACCAAGCTGGAAGGGATGGCCCATTTGCACCGGCTCACTGCCGACGCGCCACTTGACCACTTCGTGCTGTTCTCATCCGTCGCCTCCGTCTTCGGCGGACCAGGACAAGCCAACTATGCTGCAGCGAATGCTTCTCTGGATGCAATAGCGCAGTATCGGCAATCGCATGGCCTGGCCGGCCTCAGCATCAACTGGGGACCGTGGAGCGAAACCGGGATAGCGGCCCGTCATGGCGTGCTGCAGCAAAAATTGGAAATGGGGTTGGGAGGCATCTCTACGCGCGACGGATTGCGAGCGCTAAAGAGCTTGCTGGGCGACAGTCGACCTCAAGTCCTGTTTGCCCCCATGGATTGGAAGACGTACTTTGCCAACAGCAACGCCAACTCCGGATCGGACCCGAACCGGCAACTTTTAAGCGAGTTACGGGCGGCATGTCCGGAGAAGCCAGCGATAACAAGCGTGCAACAGAAAAAGATTCCTTCCTGGCTGCCGCAATTGGAAGCGACGGCTCCATCGCAAAGACAACATGTATTCATGGACTTGCTTGGGGCGCGAG
>JAJZDO010000010.1 GCA_021805955.1 Acidobacteriota bacterium | reverse complement strand
TTCGTCCCGAACACGAGCCAGAAATACGTCCATCCTCCACGCCACTGGCGGATCTCGACCATCCAGTAAAACAGCGCGAACAGCACCGCCGCCACGCCCGCGGAAAACAGGACGTACGAGCTGGTCCACAGGTTCTTGTTCATCGGGAACCACGGGTTCCACAACTCACCCAGCGCAATGCCGACGATGCCCGCCAGCAGCATTCCGCGGCACTTCTGCTGCAGGGTGCGCGCCGACTGCAGCCACGTCCCCGTCAGCATGCCCAGCAGCACCGACCCGACGGCGGGAATATCGCTCAGCAGCCCTTCCGGATCGCGCGTGCCGACATACAGCCTGCCGGGAAATATCCTCCGGTCCAGCCACGACACGATGTTGCGGTTCATGTCCATGAACGGGATAGCGTGGCCCGGCACGCCATAGCCCGGGACGGGGACGTAGCGCAGCAGCACCCAGTACCCCACCAGGCAGACGGCGGTCACGGCAATCTTAATGCGCGTGCTCGCGGTCCATAGCTCCAGCAGACTGGCCAGCAGATAGCAGATCGCGATACGCTGCAGCACACCGTAAATCCTGAGCGTGTGCAGCGGGAAGAACGGAAACCCGTTCACCACCAGGCCCAGCAGAAAGAGGATCACGAACCGGCGAAAAACGTGCGCCAGCAGCGTGCTCTTTTTTTCGCCCCGCGCCATGCGGGCGGTAAAGGAGAGCCGCATCGAGACGCCCATGATGAAGAGAAACGTTGGGAACACCAGATCGGTGGGCGTCCAGCCGTTCCACACGGTGTGCGTCAGCGGATGGTAGGGCGCCATACCGCCGTTGTTCACTAGGATCATGAAGGCGATATCGACGCCGCGAAACAGGTCCAGAGACAACAGTCGCCGCGCGGCCGATGGCTGCGCGCGTTCAAGGGGCATGGACGGAACTCTCGCCTCCAGCCCGTAGAGTACAGCGAGTGCGGCGGTCTGCTCGAATTAGGAAGAAAAAATTCTTCATGTGGGCGATCGTTCGCCCGGCGTCAGCGGTCGAGTTGGAGAAGGAGCCGCACGCGCTCGTCGATTTCGGCCAGCGTGTCTTTAAGCGCCGTGCGTATGTAGGCCCGCTGCCGGGCCACGCTGGAACCGGACGGGAAGTTTGGATCGTGAATGAGCGCCGCCGCCTGACGATGCGCTGAGCTGCCGAGTTCGGAGAGTTTTCTGTGTATTAAATTTTCAGAGTTGAACATCGGTATGGGAACATCGAGCAACTTTTTGTGAACGTGTCTTTCCCCTAGTAGGCCGGTCGATTGAAATGGCTTGATCGCTGCATTAACGACGATAGAGTTCAAGATTGCCGTAAGGAAGTTTGCCTCTAATAGTTCCTTTACGACGATCCAATAAAGTGTGTGATCAACGATGAACGGCAGGGGCAACCTAACGTTGTCAATCCGGGTAGCTGAAACATTGGTGCCGTTCGCGTTGTAGAGCACCAAGTGCCGGTGCGCCGGGGACTGGGCTGTTAGCTTCCCCGAGTAATCCAGCCATTCCAGCAGCGTATGCGAAGTCTTGGCTCCGCGCTTCTCCTTCCAGATCTCTTCCGCCTGCTCCATCCATTTGGCAAACTCCCGATAGCCCTTGCGGCGCAATTCTGAGGTAGTCAAGGTCTGGTATGCGCCGTCCGCTTCTTCCAGCGGCAGAACAATCGGCGCGGGTTCGAGCATGACAAATGGCAGGACGTTGCGGGCAATTGCGGTGCTGAAGAGAAAGCGGCCTTCGATGTTGCCCTGCATTCGCACATCCCGATAGGGAGGTTTCGATTCTTTTGCGCTCGCTTCGCTGGTTCTGGCGTAATAGGTCCGGTCGTGGTCTGGCGAGCCGACCAGTCCCTCCACGGTGACGAAATAGAAGTTGCGCGGCACCAGGGTGGCGCCCTGTTTGAAGGCTTTGGCATAGGGGCTGGAGCGGGTCTGCGAGTTTGCCCCGCTCTGGGTGGATAGTGCGCAGCGATTGCCCAGCCAGATAACACGAGCATCCGCCTTTTCGATGGAAAATTGATCTTTTACCTGGATCCAGGGTAAATCGCGGTCCGCCAGCCTGCCTTGCCAAATCTGGGCGGCAATGGCGTCTTTGGAACTGCCAGGGCGTAGGGACTGCTCCGCAAACAGCACACAAGATGGCACTTTGAAGAGCGGCTGTACCTCCCACAAGTCCCAATATCCTGAGAGCCTGAATTTGGCGGTATATTTCCTCTGGATCAGGTTCTGGTGCTGGTCCGCCGTAAGGATGCTGCGAGGCATGACAAAGGCCAGCCTGCCTCCTGGCCGGGCAAAAGTTTCCAGTGAGTGAGCCAGAAATACCGTGGCAAGCTCCATCTGCGTAAACAGCTTCTGCGATTTGGGCGCAATCTTGTACGTCTCTACAGCCCGCTGCTTAATCTCCTTCTGATATTCCGGATCGGTGACATACCGGTAGGCAACCCATGGCGGATTGCCGACGATAAAGTCGAACTGCTGCCGGAGCATAGCCGGGCGATAGCTATTGCGGATGATGAACGACCAGATAGAGTTTTGCTTCTGCTGAATCAGCTCGCTCAGGCCAACGGCAAAGTTCCAGAGCGCGGTCACGACCTCTTCCCGTTGCAGCATCTGCACAAGGCCCGGGACGGCCTGACGCAGGTACCGGTCGAGCGAATCTCTGGTTTCCTTTTTCCCGGCTGCCAGATCTTCCGCAATCCGTGTGGCAGCGACGATGGCATCGTCAAAGTTTTCTGGCTGGTCCACCATCATGTCCGGGAGCACAAAACTGCGCTGATTCTTCCGGGGGCCAAACGTTATCTCAATGCCGTTCAGTTGATCCAGCAGGTTCTTTTCCACCTCACGCGGCAGAAACAGGGAGTCAGCGAGATATACGGGTATCTGTACGGGGCGGCGAGCGGAATTGACCAGCTTGCCCAGCGCCAACACATAGGTGGCGCGTGCAATCGTCACGGCCACAGGGTGGATATCAATTCCCTTCACGCTGGCCAGTACCGCACGGAGACGCTCATGCGGGGTCCCGGCGGAGTTGTGCTGCAGAAAATGACTGATGGAGGCCCGCAGGAAGCTGCCGGAGCCACAGCTGGGATCGAGCACAGCTGCGTATCCACCTGCGGGCAACATCTCCGCAACAATGCGCTCGCAGAGCCAGTCGGGCGTGTAATACTCGCCGAGATCATGACGGTCTTTCGGATCGATGAGTTGCTGATAGACGCCCTTCAAAACATCTTCCTGGATACGCGGAAGATCGTAAGTCAGTAATGTATCCAGCACGCGTTCCCAAACTGGGGCGAGAATTTGTTCGGCTTGTGGGCTGCGAATCCAATGGAAAAAGTCCTCGTCCGCAAGATTGGCAAGATATTTCGACTCAAAATACTGCCCGGAGAACACCTCTTGTGCAACCTGACGGAGCGCTCCCTTCATCTGCCCGCCGGATAGGGCTGCCCAGACCATGAGTCTTGAGACGCTCACTAGCCACGTGTGCCGGAGAAACAACTCGTCAATCTCGGAAACGTGCTCGCCCGTTTCCTGATCTCGTTTCAACCGATCTGACTCGCTCAACTTGCCATACGTGACGGTAAGATAACTTTGCCAGGTGTCGAACGCCAGCCGCGCTTCACTGCTACCGCGCGATGCCACCCACGCACGCCGCAACGCGGCGAGACCTTCACGAAACAGATGGCTGTAGGAGCCGAAATCCTCGCGGATGGCTTCCGACGTGGGCTCGATCTGGCTGGGACGAAACAGAAACATATCCAGCCAGCGATAGAAGTCATCCAGAGTGTCACTTTTTAGAACAATCTCGCGGCGAAGATCCAGAACGATATTTCCATTGG
>JAJZDO010000848.1 GCA_021805955.1 Acidobacteriota bacterium | reverse complement strand
CGAATGAGGAAGTCTCTCAACGCGCCGGCCATGCAAAGTGCGCCGCCACAGCTACGCAAGTTTCTCGGCGCGTCTTCCGCGGACTCGGGCAATTCTGCAGCGGCTGCCAGCCCCGATGAAAATTCTCCAGCCGCGCAGGGTCTGCCTGATTTCCGAAATAAACCCGCTCCCGCTTTTACCTTGAAGAGCGTGGATGGCAAAACCGTCTCGCTTTCGGATTACAAAGGTAAAGCCGTGCTGTTGAATTTCTGGGCCACCTGGTGCGGTCCCTGCAAGCTGGAAATGCCGTGGCTGATCGATATGCAGAAAAAATATGCCTCCCAGGGATTTACTGTGCTGGGAATTTCAGAGGATGACGGTTCCGCGAACACTGCGGCTACAAAACAAGTCAGCGACTTCATGGCAAAAATGGGCGTGGACTATCCCGTGCTGATGTATGACGACCAGATGAACAAGGCCTACGGCGGCATCGATTTTCTGCCGACCTCCTACTACATCGACCGCGATGGCAAGGTGCTCATCGAATCGGGTGGGCTGATTTCCGAAAGCGAAATGGAATCCAATATTCAAAAGATTCTTGCCAAGGGAGCCTGAGCGTGCCGACAGGGAAGTCCGCGATCGTTCTCATCTTGGCTGCGGGAACCGTGTGTGCCGGAGCCTTAGTGGCCCAATCGGCATGGCAGCCGGGTCCGCGCGGGATCGGCTTCGGCGCTCCTAAGTCGAAACAGTGGGTGCAGATGGTTTCCTCGCCGCAGCTTGCCCTCAAGGCATCGTCACCCGCGAGCGCACCCAAAGACGTGGAACTGCGATTCGCGATTCAGACTGGTTTGCATATCAATTCTCATACCCCGCATTCGGAGTTTCTGATTCCGACTACGCTCACCCTCGACAAAACGCCCGGGCTCCAGATCGCTCAAGTCGACTACCCCCAGGGCGTTGACTATCATTTCCAGTTCTCGCCAAAGGATGCGCTCAGCGTGTATACCGGCGAATTTGCGGTGGCCGTTCGCTTGCGCGCTCGGGCCGGCCACTACGCGGTGCATGGGCAATTGCACTATCAGGCCTGTGACAATCGAGCCTGTAATCCACCCCAGACGCTTCCGCTGCTGTTGGATATCACCGCCCGGTAGCTGCTTTTGGTCACGAGAAAGATCCGAATGTCTCTGCGGATCTGCACAAGTGCGGCGACATGCAGCGCGGTGTTCGCGGTGGGTTCGTGCTATTGTCCAGTCGAGCCCGTCGGCAGAAACAGCATCCTGGAAGCGACGCGGGTGTGCGTCGCGCTGATGATGTGCGGACTGATCACAATCAAGAGCCTGCCGACAGTCAGCTGGGTAGTGGGGCTGGCTGTCCAGCCAAAGCCAGGCAGCTCACTCAGTCCTGGAATCCCGGACAGTGACGTCGACTCTGTGCTGCTTACAGCACTGCTAACCATTGCGGCGCCGCTGTCGGGAATTTGGATGGTCGTAATGAAATCGCGATTGTTAATGATCGGCGAACCGTTGACGGATGCCCCCGCTAAGGACGCAATCGTGACTTCCAGTTGCATTTGCACGTCTTTGTTTTGCAGAATGCGGGGTAGCGCCTTCACCGTCAGCCCCAGATTTTGATACTCCACAGTCGGTGCCAACGCCAGTGGATTCGTAGAAGCGGCTGCGGTTGCTGAAGTGCCCGCCAATAGGCTTGCAAGACCGATATTCGCCGTGGGCGTTTGCGTCCCGGCGGAATAGCTTTGCGTGACGATGGGATAGCGCTCTCCAATCATCACCGTCTGTTTTTGCAGGTCTCCGGCGCGCAGTTGGACGTGGTCGATTTCCCGTGTGTCGGAGATATTCAGCGAGGCATTGGCGGTCGTGCTGCCGAACGAAAGTCCGCTGAGAGTCAGCCCATTGCCAAAAAGCGCGAACGGTTGATTTAAGACAGTTCCATTCACCAGCCCCAGTCCGACCAAAAGAGCCGCAATTCCGGCGATATCTCCTGGATTCACCAAACCGGCTGCGATCAATTGTGTAATCGTGCTTTGGTTGCTGCTGATAATGCTGGTCAACTGCGAGGTGACATTGAAAACGTTCAATTGCTGCGGAAATGCCACTCCCAGGTCTTCCTGTCGAGTATCGTTCACCTGGTAGATGCGCACATCCAACATCACTTCCGGCTTATCCAGGTACAGTTGCTCCACCGTTGCGTTGATGGCGCGCAGCGTGCTCTCGGTCGCGCGAATCGTCACCGTTCCCTGGTTCGCATGACTCGAAATCTGGCGGACTCCGAACACATTTCTGATCATGTTGACGGTGTTGATCATTTCCGTCTTGTCCTGCCCTGGAAGGAAGATGGTTTCCAACAACAGCCGATCGAATTTTGTGCGGTTCTCCTTCGTATCTTTCGCGACTAGCACATGAGTCGGATCTAATGCTACCCAGAATGTCCCAGTTGACAGTCCCACAGCTCCCGATGCTTCGGCGAAGGGGGCATTCGTCAAGTCCAGTTGGATTTGCTTGGTAGGAACAGAGTCATCCAGGATTGCGGTGATCCCATACGCAGACAGAACCTTGTGCAGGATGTCCTGCGCATTGCCGCGTAGATGAAACGTGGATCGAATCGGCGCCGGGGCAAGTTCGACCAGGCCGCTGGAAAATTTCGGCATCGGCACAGGTGAGATCACGGCAGGTTCTTCCTGCGAATCCAAAGACTGAATATGCTCCTGCACATACGGATTGTCAGGGTCGAGGCTCAATGCCTGTTCCAGCCGCTGCTTGGCGGCTGACGTATTTCCAACTTGCTGCGCTTGGTTTGCCGTGTGCATCAGGCTGCCAACCCACTGCTGCCGGGCTAACTCGTACGCGGCCAGATAGGGCCCGTTGCCTGGATCCAGCAGGTGGGCCTTGGCAAACAGAGTCAGCGCACGCGCTGACTCCTGTGCTTTTAAAGCATGCGTGCCTTTACGGAAAAATTCCCGCGCTTTGGCAACCTGTTGGGCGCTTGGAACCGGAACGGAGGGCGGCTCCCTAGGCGAAACAGGGGCCGTTTTTGTAGCCGGTGCGATTTTTGAAGAGGAAGTGTCCTCAGCGATTGCCTGCGAAACGCAACTGAAAATTCCCAGCGACAACGTTAGGCTGGCAGCAGTCAGTTTCTTTTGCCACGGGGACGATGTGATCTGGAAAGGCACTGCCGGCTTTTGGGTGCGGAGCATTGTGCTCGTGGAAATTGGATGCCATCGAATCGCGGCTTGTCCCAGGTATGGGACGTAGCTAATGAATGCGTTGTGGAGGAATCGTTTTTTCGTTAAATGGTTCTTTGACACGCGCCAATACACTGCCTTACCCAGATTCGGGTCACTACCTCGATCGTATCAGTTGCACTGCGGGAAGAACAGCGTGCTCTCCGCGAGGCGGGCGCTTTAGTCCCAGCTTGATCTGTGCCGGATCGAGTTCCAGTTCGGTCATAACGCGGCTCAGCGTATTGCGGTGTACGCCAAGTTCGCGCGCGGCCTTGCACTGGTTGCCTTTGTTGTTGCGCAGGACTTCCTGAATGTAGCGGCGTCGAAACTCGCGGACAGCCTCTTCGTAGGTGATGCCACTGGCGTACATCTGTACGACAAGATTATCCAATTCGCGTTTCACTTGATGACCTCTCTAACCCGGCTTGCAAATGCTGCGGCAGTGAATGGTGCTGATGGCGGAAAAGTGTTCAGAAGAGACTACTCAATGTTCTAACGTGTGGCTGGGGGAGGATGCAAGTGATTTTGAAGCCAGCCTGGACCATGTTGAATGATTGCTGCTCCTTCTTGAATCTTGTGCTGCAATTCTGCCGGTGCCCCTGCCGAGACATTATTGGCCGCCGACAGAAAATA
>JAJZDO010000536.1 GCA_021805955.1 Acidobacteriota bacterium | reverse complement strand
CGACTGCACGCGCCACAGAAGGCTTGCGTGACCGGTGCGATAATTCCAATTTCACCGATGCCATCCGCAAATCCGTACCGCCGGGCAGTCTCTCCGGCAACGGTCTCCGGCAGCGGAATCAGGGGATAGACGTTCCCGATGCGCTGAACAATTTCGGTCAGCGGCACGACCATCTGCGGAGTCCAGAGGCGATCTTCTTCGAGCGGCATAAATTCGATGAACCGCACAACCACTTGGTGTTTGCGCGCAAACCCTGCAAAGGCTTCCACCTGATCGTCGTTAAACCCGCGCAGGAGAACGCAGTTGATCTTGACCGGATCCAGTCCGGCGCGCTGTGCTGCTTCAATGCCGCGACCAACGGCTTCGAAACTGCCCGCAATTCGCGTGATGCGCTCGAAGGTCTCAGGATCGACGGCATCCATGCTGACCGTTACGCGACTGAGGCCGGCCTGTTTCAGAGGCACCGCGAGGTCCTCCAGCAGGTGGCCATTCGTGGTTACCGCAACCTCCGGCGCGTGTCCTGTTTCGGTGCGCATTACGCGAATACTGGCGACAATCTCTGGAAGATCGCGGCGTAAAAGAGGCTCTCCGCCGGTAAGTCGGACCTTTTCAATGCCCAAACTCAGGAAAATACGGATCAAGCGCAAATAGTCGGCAGCGCTCAACTCAGCATATTGGGCGCCTTTCTGGCCTGTTCGGCAGTAGACGCACTTGTAATTGCAGCGATCGGTGATGGAAACACGCAGGTCAGTGATTTGACGACCATAGCTGTCTCTTAACCTGCCAGTGGCAAGCGAAACAGAGCCGTCGGGAGAAAGATGCGATTGGGCCGCCATACGTCCAGTCGGCTGCCCCATGGACCTCATGGCAGCCGGATCTATCAGTCGATGCGAACGGTTCCACGTCGCATATACGTGCCGACGCTGCCTGCAACTAGAACGATGGATACTGCGATTGCCATGTAGTACGCCATCGGGTGCGCCCAGCCTGGAGAGTAGGTTAGATCTTGACCGGCCCAGAGTGAAAGCAGCGTACTGATGACAGCAAACTGGCCAGCGATGACCTGCAGGGTAAGTCCCCAGTCGCGACGGCGATCCAGGGCTTCAACCTGCTCTGGCGTCAGGTTACGTTCTTCGGGGGGCAGCATCATGTTCGGCATGGAGCGAAAATCTCCCGGAAAAATGATTAGATGGAGCAGGAACTCGTTCTGCTCCCATTGTAACTGCAATGTGTCCGTCTGTGGCAATGACCCCTGTGCGAGGGTAATGGCAATCTTGTTGCATGAGAGGAAGACTTCAGTCTGCCACTGTGGTCCTTCCCGGTTGCACTCGCAGGATGTCACCTGCTTAGAATTCATTCCAAAAAGGCCAGCGACTGTAGCGTGTTGATTTCAAAACGTTTACGACAGCGCATATTCATACACCCAAGCTGATCGTCGCGGCGCACCATATAGGATTGCGCTTTGGCGAAACGTGCCCGATCCCGCTCATCGGCATGACGCGGTAGTTGCGCGCGCTTGCGCCGGACCACCCATGTGACGGTGTACTCGCCAGCCTGTCCACAGTGCGGACAATTGAGAGAGTGCTTTCGCTGTTCCGTTGTTTCGGTGAAAAATTCCCGCTCTTCCATCGCACTACTTCCTGTTCTCTGTCCAAGTATTCCATACTCTAAGCCATGGTCAGAAAGAAAAAGCCCGGCTTCGATGTGGTCAGCGCAGTCAAGTCTGTCGCTCGGGATCGAGTGGGTCAGCCAAAACCCAGCCGTGTTGTTTCGTCCAGAGACGATAAGCGGGCGCGCAACAGGAAACACAAGCCCACGCTCGTCCAGATCACGCGCGAAACGGAGAACGACTGAGCGGCATTTGTTTTGTCCGCTTAACGACCGGATCCGGAGAATTGGGCATGAGTTGGACCGTGCGAACGTCCCCGCGATTTTCGAGTGGAAACCCGAGAGCGCGGCGGCACGCAACCTCAATTCATAGGCAATGCTGTCTATGGCCGCTGCGCGCTGTAGGGTCCGGGAAGTACCGGCGTGGAGGGTGTTGGGGTTTTGTCGGCATTGGTTGAAGAGGACGCTGTCCGTCTGGAGTAAATACGAAAGGTTACCGCGAGATCCAGTGCTTCTGTTACCGGATGTCCAGCCTTTTCCGCCGGTGCAAAGCTTGCCGACCGAATTGCAGCGACGGCGTTTTCGTCCAGTCCAAATCCAATAGGGCGCAGGATCGCAATCTGCCCAGGCTTGCCATTAGCTTCGACTACCACCCGATACAGCGAGCGCCCGGCAATTCCATTCGTCTGCGCCAGATCATTCGACGCAGGGTCGATCGCCTTCAACAACCGGGCGGAACGATCCACCTGCCGAGCCGATAACGCCGTTCCAGAGTCCGGCTCAAAGATCTGCCCGGTTTGTTGCGCGATGAAATAAAGCCTCCAGTATTCGGGCAGGGATGCAAGCATCGATTTGTCCACGGATGCTGCAAAGATGCGATCGAGCGCCTGATCCAAAGTCTTCTCCGCGACCGCCGGGGATTCCGTTGTGGTTTCATTCCTCGCAACGGTATCGGGAGCATCGGCGTTGGATGGATCCATGTTTGCATTCGTACGCGCACCGCCTTGGGGAGGCGTGCTCTGCGTCATAGTCGGATTCATCCTCTTGGCCGCATCTTTTTTCGAGGACTTCTTCGGTTTCACGACTTGTTCGCGGGCAATCTCGATGCGGACTACTTTTTTCTTCGGCGTAATCCGAATCTCTTCGGAGGACTTGCCCGAATTCTCATTCGGAAGAGCGCCCAGGAAATGCACAGCGTAACGTGCGCCTTCCAGTTCCACGCGTTTCCGCGTCAGACGCACTTTGTCGACGCGGATCAGGCAAAGGCTCCAGGGGCCGACTGCCGGATGATTTTCCGGTATCCCGTGCATCGAAAACTCGAGAGAATCGTTCGTCCAGTCACCCCGCAGATACCACGTCTTTCCTGCCAGGCGTCGGCGCAACTCCTCTTCCGTGATCTCTGCCCTCGGGGATCGTTTTTCGCTGGAACCGCTTTTGCCAGAAGCGACGTCCGCAGTCGTGGTAGCCTGCGTCGCTGATGTCTGCGGTGCTGCAGCGCTCCTTTGTAGTGCGGATGTTACTCCGGGTGACAGCATTGCAGCGCACAAGAGCACGGAATGAGTCCTCATCGCGCGCTCGAGGCGGAATCGCAGCATCTTCGGAGTTCTCCCGAATGGATCGTTTCTTCGAGGTAACTTTAGCAGGAGTTTCATCTTGCTGAGATGAAAAAGAGAGCCGGTCCTCACTTTGGATGATGGAATCGCCACAAAATCCTGCGGAACAAGCCCATCATGCGTCGCAGGTCGGCGTCGTTTGGAAATAAACGGCGCAGCAGAACTCGGAGTGCTTGTCCGTTGGCCGAGCGCAATCCACGCGTCAAATAATTCGCCTGTTCCATTGTCTCTTCCACCAGCGCGGCCAGCCGCTCCAACTGCTCGGAATCCGGCAATCGGTCTTGCAGCGGAAAAGCCTGTATCTGCGCTTCGGAAGGGCGTGTCAGCTCATACAAGGCAACAGCAACTGCCTGCCCCAGATTCATCGAGGGCTGCTCAGGAGCCGTCTCAATGACCGCGATGGCATGGCACCAGGTGAGGTCTTCCGAGGTAAGGCCATGTTTCTCTGAGCCGAAGACAACCGCCGCACGCAATCGGCGAGTGCCATCGTCCGAGGACAGCATCGAGCGCATCGCAGCTGCAGCTTCGAGGATCGTCAGCACTCGCTGCTCCGGACGTCTGCGATCAAGCGAGCCTGTCCCGACCACCAAGGCACAGTCCTCAACGGCTTCTGCCATGGCTTAGAGTATG
>JAJZDO010000378.1 GCA_021805955.1 Acidobacteriota bacterium | reverse complement strand
ACCAACGATCCAAGACATCCGATGGTAGCGCCACCAGCCTTGACGATGCCGCCCTTCCTCAACTTCGCGCCGCTCGACAATGCGCTGGCAGCCCTCAACAAATCCGCTGCCCATTACAACCAGGCGAGAGTCCGTGCTCTTGGCCGCGGTATTGCAGCGGACCGCTTGTACGCCATCAACCAGGAACTGACCCAGGCCGCGCGAAAATTGACTACTCCGCAGGGACTGCCGCGCCGCCCGTGGATGCGGAACCTGATGTATGCTCCTGGCTGGTACACCGGCTATGACGCGAAAACTCTTCCCGGAGTTCGTGAAGCCATTGAGCAACGCCGTTATGCCGAGGCCGACGCCCAGATCGTTCTTGTCGGCCATGCAATCGACGATGAAGCTGCATTTGTAGAACATATCGCCACAGAACTCGACAGCGCTTCGGACAAAAAATAAGTGAGACCGTTCGGCATTAAGGTGCCGGAAGATAAATTCTGTAGACCCCACTTCCGCGCAGGAGAAACGTATGAAGTTCATCGCTCGTACAGTCGCCCTTGTTTTCTCATGTTCCGCGATGCTCATGGGACAACAGTTTGCTTCGATGCCCGGCCAAGGCCGCTCCATGGTCGTAACGAAATTCGGAATTGTTGCAGCGCCGCAGTTTCTTGCATCGCAAGCCGGAGCGCACATATTGGAAGAAGGCGGAAACGCTATCGATGCGGCCATCGCGGCCAACGCGGTCATGGGAGTGGTGCAGCCCTATGTGAACGGTATGGGCGGCGATCTGTTCGCTCTATACTACGAAGCCAAGACCGGAAAGCTATACGGACTCAACTCCAGTGGATGGACGCCGCAGGCCCTCACGATCGACTATCTGAAGGCCCATCACATTAACAGCATCGATCCCATCGGTGTTCACAGCATCGACATTCCCGGATGTGTCGCGGGTTGGGAAGCGCTCAAAGATCGCTTTGGAACACTTCCCTTCAGCAAAACTTTAGCGCCGGCCATTTACTACGCCCAGAACGGATTTCCTTTGGCCGAGCGCAATGCGCGCTACTGGTCCAGCAAAAGACTTATGCAGCAGCCTGGATATAAGGAGACCTATCTCCCCGGCGGAGTGGCGCCAAAACTCGGCGACCTGTTTCGCAATCCCGCGCTCGCGAACTCGTTGCGACAGGTTGCGGCGCATGGAAGAGATGCCTACTACAACGGCCCCATGACGGACACCATGGTGAAGTTTCTGCGCGCTCAGGGAGGTACGCACACCCGAGAGGACTTCGCGGATTTTCAACCGGAATGGGTAAAACCCATTTCCACCACCTATCGCGGCTGGACTGTCTACGAGCTGCCGCCGAACGGACAAGGTGTTGCCGCGCTTTCCATGCTGAACATCATGGAACAGTTCCCCATGGCGCAGTACGGTCACAACTCCGCCGATGCATTGCAGGTGATGATCGAGGCCAAGAAGCTGGCCTATGCGGACATGTACCGCTACGTCGGCGACCCGCGCTTCACTCCCATTCCGGTCAAAGCAATGCTGTCGAAAGATCTGGCAAAGCAGCGCGCAAAGTTGATCGATATGAACAAGGCGTCCTGCCAGGTGCTGCCTTCTGACCTCACGCAATACCTCAACGCCCACGGCAAGACAACCATTTATCTTTCCACTATCGACAAGGACGGCAATATCGTCTCGCTGATCCAGAGCAACTATGAAGGCTACGGCACGGGCATGGTCGCGCCTGGACTGGGATTTTCTTTTCAAGACCGTGGCGCGGGATTCAGCCTCACTCCCGGTCAGCCCAATTCCCTGGCGGGACACAAGCGGCCCCTTCATACCATCATTCCGGCCTTCATGGAAAAAGGAGACATCCACATCGGGTTCGGCATTATGGGTGGCTGGAATCAGGCGCAGGCGCACGCACAATTCGTTGCCAATGTTGTCGACTACGGAATGAACGTGCAGGCGGCGCTGGAACAAGCGCGTTTTACCAAGCCGACGTTTGATGGCTGCGATGTCCAGATGGAACCCGGCATTCCAGAGGCAGTACGGGCGGAGCTGACCAAGCGCGGACAGCAGATCCAGCTATTGCAGCCTTTCTCATTCACCGTGGGACAAGGTGAAGCCGTCGTCAGAGATAGCCGCCGCAATGTCAATTTCGCGGGATCGGACCCACGCTCAGACGGAGCCGCCATCCCGCAGGAGCCACCAGCAAAATAGCCCTTTCGGCGATACCAAGATCGCACACGCCGTAGCCGTAAGACGACATTCGCGCTGTAAGACATCATGTCCGATGTAAGACGCCACACGTGATGTAAGACGCCCTGCGCAAGGTGCGAACCGGCGCTACACTGTCGATGGAAGATTGTCTGCCGCCAGATCGAGACTGCTGCACCGGCGACGATCTACGGCTAAGATTTTGATTCAGACGATGTGTCCCGCGCGCGCCGTTCTTCTTCCGTCAACGGCGCGTTCACTTCCAGAAGCCCCGCAGGAAGGCGCATCTCTACGCGTTGGGCCACTATGTCGATTTTGACGACATACGCCTTCGCGAATGGAATTTCGTATTCAATCCCGTTCGCGCCCTCAACAATCAACAGATCCGCAGTGTGTTCTTGTCGAACGACATCCCGAATCGTCCCGAGGACGCGAGTTGAATTGGCGCCGTCGGCGGCTACATCCAGGCACTCGCAACCGACCAGGTCGCTAATGTAGATCTCGTCAGATTGCAGTGGCTTGCGTTCCGTAGCGGAAATCACCAGATCCGCACCCCGCAACGCCTCCGCCGCGGAGATGGAATCCACCTGAGCGAACTTCAGCACCACTTTGCCTTTGTGCAACCAGGAATTCTCAAGCAGGATTGGGCTTGCAGGAAGCTGGTCGCTGCGCCACAGAAATGCATCGCGCATCTCCGCAAACCGCTCGGGAAAATCTGTCAGGATCTCTGCCAGCACTTCACCGCGCCGTCCTTGTGGTCGAATCAAGCGGGCTACATGCACCCAAGACTGCGCCACTACTGTTTTTGAGTCCGTCACAGCGTTATTGTTGCACGTGGATGGTAGATGGAAGTACGCCACACGATGCAAACTCAACTGGAAAATCGGAACATCAAGTCGAAACGGAATCTGCCTTGGATTCTTCCACGATCTCCAGGCTGTACCGATGATGCAGCTTTACGCTGACGGCCCCTAGAATCGTTCGCAACGATCGAGCAGTTCTGCCCTGCTTCCCGATGACCTTCCCAACGTCGGTAGGATCAACCCGCAGACGCAATACCGTGCCGGTTTCATTCGATGTTGCGCAAACTGAAACTTCTTCCGGCTTATCCACTAACGAAAGAGCGATCGCCTTGATCAACTCGTCTGCAGACGGCTCTGCGGAACTTTCTGACATACCTAACCTCAATTAAGAGCTAAATATTAATTTCTGATTGCGTTTATACCTAATTGGAAACGATTTGTCTGCAATTTTATTGTTTACCCTTTAGCCACTAATCAGGTTACTATACGGTTGAAACACCTGGTCAACCATTTGACTGTTTCTATTTCCAGGCAGAAGACAAGCGTCTTAGGGAGAAATTCAAGTAGCCTAAAAGGACGAAAGAGCGCAGCCCGTAGGCTGCGCTCTTTAAAGAAAACTGGAGAATTTATTGACGTCATCAAATCCCAATTGGGGACTTTGGCTCACATCGCTTGCGCAATCGGTGCGGTCGCCTTAGCGACAAGTTTGCCGACTCGATCTGAAAGCTGCGCACCCTTGCCCGTCCAATAATCGACGCGATCCTTCTTCAGATCCACGGTAGCCGGATTGGTGCGTGGGTTGTACGTGCCAACCACTTCAAGAGACCGTCCATCGCGGGCGCGGTCTT
>JAJZDO010000415.1 GCA_021805955.1 Acidobacteriota bacterium | reverse complement strand
TACCGTTCGCAACCGATTGGCTGACTCGAAAATTTCGTTGAACTTATTCGGCCTCGTAGTGGTGGAACTCATAGCCATGTCCCTCCCCTCCCCTTACTATTGTAGTGTCATTCAGCCATTGTTCTGCTGGCTTTTAGCGTCTGGCTCCTTTGATGCGAGTTGCGAAGGAGCGGCAGCTGGGCGATTTGCCGGAAGGAGAGGATTCTGTGCCCCGGAACGAGTGCGAAGATGGGCTGCCGAATCCTGCGCACGCGCACGCCCTTTCAATTTCACTGGTTTGTCTGAAGTCTTGTCCGTCATGGCTTGCTCCGTAAAACAGCGATAAATCAGTCTAGCATTACGGGACGTAGCGGATACAGGCAATTACATTCCTCTTCGAGGTCAAACACGCCCCCGCCGCTCCCTGGCTGCTATACTCCAAGTTCTGCTTCCAACATACGTATGGGCCTGATCGTTCGCTCCTCCCTCATCCACGCCGCCGGCTGCTACACCACTACGCCCATCGCGAAAGGCACTCGCGTGGTCGAATACACCGGCCCCATAATCGATAAAGAAGAGGCCGACCGCCGCTATGAGAACAAGCCGATCACCTATCTGTTCGGCATTGGCGACGGCTCCAAGGTAATCGATGGCCACGGCATCGCCATGTTTATCAATCATTCCTGCGATGCGAACTGTGAGACCGAGGAAATTGATGGCCGCGTATGGATCATGGCCATCCGCGATATCGCCGCCGGCGAGGAGCTTTGCTACGACTACTGCCTGTACGACGGGGACGACGAAGAGGCCCCTTGCAATTGTGGCGCGAAGAATTGTCGTGGTTCCATGTATTCCGCCGAAGAGCTGCGACGCCGCAAGCGACTGGCGTTGAAACGCGCGAAGGAACAAGCGGCCGCCAAAAAGAAAAAACAAAAGCCCGGCGCAAAAAAGAAACGGGCGCGAACGGCCTCACCCCTGAAAAATCCACTAAAGCCTGCGAAAACTTCGGGAAAGAAGATATTGCAGGGGAAGACTTCGCTAGTCCCACGGCAACAAAAATCCGCCGGCGCCCGCAAAAATGCCAAGAAAGCACGCGGCAGGTAGCCCTCAATGTCGGACAATGATCGATAGATCCGCCCCATTCTGTCGAAGGAAACTCTATCGTCTAGCTTCGCTGGGGTCAGCTTCTGTGAACCGACCCAGGCGCTACAATCAAAGGACAGGTCAACTGGCCGCACACATCGAAGTACCCCTAGCGACGATCCCATGGCTTATCAGGTTTTAGCGCGCAAATACCGTCCTCAGCGCTTCGCAGACGTCATCGGACAAGACCACGTCACGCAGACGCTTTTGAACGCCCTGGCGCAGGACAGGATTGCGCACGGCTACATTTTCAGCGGACATCGCGGCATCGGCAAAACCACCATCGCCCGTATCCTTGCCATGGCGCTGCAATGCCGCACCCCTCAGGGGACGCCGGAGCGCCCGTCCCCGGAGCCGTGCGGAGTGTGCGACGCCTGCACGGAAATTCGCGCGGGAAACGCAATGGACGTCATCGAGATCGACGCCGCCACCAATCGCGGCATCGACGAAATTCGGGAGCTGCGCGAGGGCGCGCGCTACAGCCCGGCGCGGGACCGATACAAAATCTACATTCTCGACGAAGCCCATCAGATCACGGATGCTGCCTTCAATGCGCTATTGAAAACCCTGGAAGAACCTCCGGCGCATGTCATTTTCATGATGGCGACCACGCAGCCGGAGGACATCCCACAAACGATCCGTTCGCGAAGCCAACATTTCAGCTTTCACGCGGTGAAGTTTCAAGAGATTGTGGCGCAACTGCGCAGCATCGCGGCAATGGAATCGGTTGCCGTCGACGAAGCAGCATTGTCCCTGTTGGCCGAAGCAGGAGACGGCTCGATGCGCGACGCGCTTTCGATTATGGACCAGGCCATTGCCAGCGCTCCGCTGATCAAGGGGACTCACACCCTGGAAGCCCCTCAGATTCGCTCCCTGATGGGTACCGTGTCGAATCAGATCTTCGAGAACATGATGGAAACGGTGAAGGAACAGAACGCTGCCTCCATGCTGGAGCAGGCAGCGCAATTGCTCGACGCCGGAAACAGTCCGCAGCAAATTGCACGGCAGATGGTCCGTTTTTTGCGCAACTGCCTTATGGCCCGCCTGGCGGGGACGAACTCTGACCTGCTCCAGGTTTCCGACGAAGAGAGTGCGCGTGCCGAACGGGTTGCAACGATGTTTTCTGAAGAGGACCTGACACGCTTTTTGAATGCCATGCTGCGCACCTTCGACGATCTCGGCTATCGGCAGGAGCAACGTTTCCATCTTGAACTCGGTTTGCTCAAGCTGGTCCACATGCAACGCCTGCTGCCGCTGGAAGACCTGTTTCGTCTGCTTTCGCTTCCCTCTGGGGCCGCCGGTGGTACGGGCAATGCCAATCCGCGATTGACGGGTGCCAGTGGGACGCCGAGACAACTGGCGCCTTCGACGCCGCGTGCCAATGCCTCCCCGGTCATTGGAGCGCCCGTAGCTCGGCCATCCGTTCGAGAGGAATTCAAACAACCGGTTCCCCGGCTTAGCGAAACAGATTCGCCGGTTACGGCAGAGACTCATCCCTTGCACGGTATGTTTGGAACGTCTGCTGGCTCTACGGCTGTTTCGGCAGCGCCGGTGTCCAGACCCGTGAGCACGCCGGTGGAGCCCAACCCGCGGCATGGATACGTCTCACCATCGAAGCTGGAAACCGCACCAGTCCGACAGGCAGATACCCGCACGACAACCCTGCCCGCTGCAACCGTTTCTGCAACCCTCCCGACCGTCGCTCATCCTGAAGCGACGTCGGCGGAAACGATGAGCTCATCGACCCAACCATCCGCTCCGGCAGCCCCACTCCCAACTCCACTGGCTGGCCCTGCGCCGGATGTTGGAGCCTTGCACACTGCAATGAGCCGGGCCTTGATCCAGGAAGGACATGAAACCGCAGGGTACCTGCTGGAAGCTGGGAACTGCGAATGGAATGGAAACGAACTACGAGTTCGCGTTGCTGCATCCAAAACGCTGTTTGAGATGTTGTACCCGGCACCGGCGCAACAGCTTGTGCGCGAGGCTTTTCGCCAAATTGCCGAACCCGGCCGCACAATACGTTTGGAACCGGGCGACCCGTCCGCAGCCAATGGTAAAAAGCCGCAGGTGAAGCCCTCGCTCACTCCGGGAATCGCCGGCGGAACGCGGCCCCAGGATCATCCCCTGATTCGCCACGCACAACAACTTTTTTCCGCCGAGATACGCAGTGTTGTTTCATTACGCGATCCGCAGGCACCGAAAGCTTAACTGGAAGGGGCTCCCATGGACATGGACAAAATTAAGGAAATGATGGGCCAGGCACAACAGATGCAGCACCAGATGGAACAGACCATGGCCCAAATCCAGGTGGAAGGCTCAGCCGGCGGCGGCGCGATTGCCGTTCGGATGAATGGCAAAAAACAGGTGCTCGCGGTGCATGTCGACCCGTCCGCAGCCGCGGTCGGTACTGGCCCTGGAGACACCACAGCGGACATCGAGATGTTGCAGGACCTAATTGCCGCCGCAGTCAATGATGCCACGCGCCGCGTCGATGAAGCGCTGCAAGGAAAGCTTTCAGGAATGCTCGGAGGTATGGAGTGGATGCGGATGCTGGGCCAGTAAAAGCAGCCGCGCAGCGCCCACACATCCTGGGGCCACTTCCGACTCCACTTCTAAGGAAAAATATTGTCACGCTTCGCGCAACCACTCACAGAATTGATTGACGAGCTGTCAAAGCTGCCAGGAATTGGCAGAAAGTCGGCCCAGCGTCTTGCGTTCCATATTCTGCGCGCAACGG
>JAJZDO010000195.1 GCA_021805955.1 Acidobacteriota bacterium | reverse complement strand
AGCCTCTTGCCAACGATGTAGCTGGCTACCGTCCACATCTGTGAGATTGGTACACCCATCTCTTCCGTCCTCCCGCGCCACTGTCGGCGCATCCTGCTGCGGCCCTCAGGCCAGATTCATTCCCGGATTTACTTCCCGAGACGGCTTCAATTTTCGCTCTGCATTGCGCTTCGATACGTCGTAAGCGCCAGCAGCGGGAAATAATTTCGGTACATGTGGTAAGCCAGATAAAAGACCCGCGGAAATCCGGTTCCGGTATACAGCGCCTGGCGCGCAGTTCCGCGGCCCACGGATTCATCCCAGTCGCCGGACTCCTGCTGATGCTCCAGCAGCCAACGCACTCCCTTGGCCACCGAATCGCTGCGCGTGTCGCCGGCCGCCAGCAACCCGAGCAACGCCCAGGCTGTCTGCGAGGGTGTGCTCGGACCAATCCCACGCTGCACTGGATCGTCGTAGCTCAGGCAGCTTTCGCCCCATCCGCCGTCCGGATTCTGGATCATCCGAATCCACTCCGCCGCCTGCTGAATCTGCGGTTCGTTGTGATCCATTCCGATCGCTTCCAGTCCGCGCAGAACAAGGAACGTGCCGTAGATGTAATTCACGCCCCAGCGCCCGAACCAGCTTCCATCCGGCTCCTGCTCGCGCAGGATGAACTGTACCGCCCGCTCCACGCGTTTGTCGGCGCGCGTATATCCGTAGCTGGAAAGCATCTCCAGCATCCGCCCGGTGATGTCCACCGTTGGTGGATCGAGCATCGCATTGTGATCGGCGAACGGAACATACTGGAAGATCATCTTCGTGTTGTCTTTGTCGAAGCTGGCCCAGCCGCCGTTGCTGCACTGCATGGCGAAGATCCAGTCGATTGCCCGTTGCGCCACCTCGTGCTGATACCGTCCGCGGAGATTTTCCACGCGACTCAGCGCCAGCAGAACTTGCGCCGTATCATCCGTGTCCGGATAAAACTCGTTGTTGAACTCAAAGTACCATCCGCCCGGCTGAGTCTTTGGAACCTTCACCGCCCAGTCACCCAGGTGCCGCACTTCCTTGGACAGAATCCAGTCCGCCGCCTTCACCATACGTGGATCGGTCCGCGAAATTCCCGCCTCGCCAAGCGCAAAGACCGCGTATGCCGTATCCCACACTGGTGACATGCACGGCTGCATCCGGAAGGTAGGCTCCGGATGATTCGCTCCACCCGCTTCTTCGATTCCCAGCTTTTCAAACTCATCCCGTGCGCGAATCACCTGCGGGTCATCGTCGGAGTATCCCAGACAGCGCAGCGCTATAATCGCGTTCATCATCGCAGGGTAAATCGCGCCTAGTCCGTCGGACATCTCCAGTCGTTCGAGCATCCACTTCTCCGCCTTCTTTAGCGCCAGCTTGCGCAGTGGACGAAGATAGACCGCCTCGATCTTGTGGAAGACACGATCCGCCAGCAGAAAGAAATTCCTCCAGCTCACCCATTTCTTCCGGTCATACTGGAGGCGAAGATCGGCGTTCTCTCGCCCGCCCACAAACAGTTCGTCGATACCCTGATTCGGAAGAATCTTGCGAAACGGTTTCTTCGCATAGATGATCGACAGCGGCACCAGAATTGCACGCGACCAGGACGAAATCTCGTAAATGTTGAAATAGAACCAGTTCGGCGCCAGCACGATCTCCGGCGGAATCGCGGGCACCGCGTCATAGTCGTACTGTCCGAGTGCGCAGAGATAGATTTTCGTAAAGGTGTTGCAGGCCACCACTCCGCCGTGCGTCAGAATCCACTTCCGCGCACGTACCAGGATCGGATCGTCAGCCGACATGCCCATCAGTTTGCAGGCAAAGTAGCATTTCACGGCAAGCGAAATATTGCCCGGACCACCGGGATAAATGCTCCAGCTTCCGTCCTCATTCTGATAGCGCAGCATCTCCGTCAGCGCACGCTTCATTCGGCCCGGATCACCACTCTCCAGCAGCATGTGCATGAAGATATAGTCGGCTTCGAGCATGGAGTCTGCCTCCAGCTCGCCACACCAGTAACCATCGGCGTGCTGCTGCGCAAACAGATGCTCAGCGCTTCGTTCAATCGCCGACTCCACCTGCGATAAATCTGCATCCAGTCGGCCAAAACGCGGTCTCGCAGCGAGTGTTCCGTCCAATTGTATTTTGTCTGCTACTCGATCCATAGCTATCGCCGCAAGCCTCGCTTCCCAGGAGAGCTGGAAGTCCTTTCGCGCTGTGTTGCAATCATGACCCGAACCGATCGGAGCAAAAAAAAACATGCTGCCACCGCTTTGCCAGGCCCACTGCAACGAACAAGACTCACTGTACTGGCACCGGTGCGCCGCCATCCGCTCCGCCGATTGCCTGCACGATCTCCGGCGGAAGACCGAAACGCACATTTTCCGGCATAACCTCTACCTCTTCGACGCCGGAGTAGCCGTTTTGCTGCAAATAATTGATGACATCCTCGACCAGAACCTCCGGAGCGGAGGCGCCGGCAGTCACCGCCACGGATTGTACGCCTTCCAGCCACGCCGGATCGATAGCCTGCGAATTGTCGATCAGATACGCCTTGGTGCCGAGATTGTTCGAAACCTCCACCAGCCGATTCGAATTGGAACTGTTCGTCGAGCCGACAACCAGAACCAGGTCAGCGCCCGGAGCCACATTGCGCACTGCCACCTGGCGATTCTCTGTTGCGTAACAGATATCCTGCGTGTGCGGCCCTACGATATTCGGAAACTTCAGCTTCAGTGCCTGGATAATATCCCGTGCCTCATCCAGCGAAAGCGTCGTCTGGGTCAGATAAGCCACGCGATTCGGATCCGGAACCACCAGCGCCTCCACCTCGGCCACATTCGAGACCACCTGCGTCGCCTCCGGTGCTTCGCCCAGCGTACCTTCAATCTCGTCATGATCGCGATGGCCCACCAGCACCAGCGAGTAACCCTGCTTTGCGAACTTCACCGCTTCCACGTGCACCTTGGTCACCAGCGGGCAGGTTGCGTCGATCACCTTCAACCGTCGTGCCTTGCTCGCTTCGCGTACTGCTGGGGAAACCCCGTGCGCGCTGTAGATTACGCGCTGACCCTCCGGAACCTCTTCTATCTCGTGTACAAAAATCGCGCCTTTTTCTGCCAGCTCGTTCACTACAAACCGGTTGTGTACGATCTCCCGGCGCACATAGATTGGCGCGCCGAAGGTCTCCAGCGCAATCTTCACAATGTCGATCGCGCGTACCACGCCGGCGCAGAATCCGCGCGGTTTGAGCAGCAACACGCGCTTCTGACCTGCAACTGCTGTCGCGTGGCTCGAATGGGAAACAGGATTGGAGAGAGATTCCATGACGCTCTGCATACCCTCCAGTATATCAACGAACAGACTTAACGCCCCGCTTTCCACTATCTTTCCAAAGACCCCGCGCCCGGTCCGCTCACGCTCCCCCGCATCCACTCTACAGAACGCTTTCGCCATGCACCGTTTTGTTCAACTGCAAGCAGACCGTAGCGCAATCGTAGAGGAACTCATTGAAATTCATCGAATTGCGGCGGAGGAACCTGTCACTCCATATGGACTAGAGACGACCTGCCAGCACCTGGTCGAGTACCTCGCGGAAATCCCAGGCTCCGGACCTGCCAGCCAGCCACTCGGCGGCCAGCACCGCGCCCAGCGCGAATCCGCGTCGGTCATGCGCCTCATGCCGCATCTCGATGCGGTCGGACTCGCCCGACGCGATGACCACGTGCAGACCGCTATGGTCTCCGCTACGGCTGGATTCGATGGGAATCTCCGCATCGGGATGAGCCGTGCGCAGAATTTCTCGCAGTGTGAGCGCTGTGCCGGAAGGAGAGTCCAGCTTGGAGGCGTGATGGGTCTTTGGAAAGA
>JAJZDO010000252.1 GCA_021805955.1 Acidobacteriota bacterium | reverse complement strand
CGGAATCGTATCTGGTGACGCTGACGCTGATGATCATGTCGCTGTTTGCGACTTTTCGCTATGGATACTGGCGTCTCTCTCAAACCTGGTTTTTCTTTCAGGATCCGTCGAATCACTGGGGCGCGCTCGATGCGTTCTTCATTTTGCTGCTGATTTTTGCCGAAGTCTACTCCTTTGTGATTTTGTTTCTGGGCTATTTTCAGACGATCTGGCCGCTGCGGCGTGCGCCCATGCCGCTGCCGGAAGACACGGATCAGTGGCCGCATATCGACGTGCTGATTCCCACCTATAACGAGCCGCTGGAGGTGGTGCGCTACACGGCGCTGGGCGCGCTCAATATCGACTGGCCGACGGAAAAGCTGCATGTCTACATTCTGGACGACGGGCGACGCAAGGAATTTCAGGAGTTCGCCTTTCAGGCCGGGATCGGCTACAAGATTCGTCCGGATAATTTTCACGCCAAGGCTGGAAATATCAATACCGCGCTGAAGTCGCTGCACTCGCCGTTTGTAGCGATTTTTGACTGTGACCATGTGCCGACGCGCAGTTTTCTGCAGGTGTCGATGGGCTGGTTTCTGCGCGATAAAAAACTGGCGATGACGCAGACGCCGCACCACTTCTACTCTGCCGATCCGTTTGAACGGAACCTGGGTCAGTTTCGTGTGATTCCGAATGAAGGCGAGCTGTTTTACGGCATTGTGCAGGACGGAAACGACTTCTGGAATGCGGCGTTCTTCTGCGGTTCCTGCGCGGTGATCCGTCGAGAGGCGCTGGACCAGATTGGCGGCATTGCCGTCGAGACGGTGACCGAGGACGCGCACACCTCACTGCGCATGCAATCGCGTGGGTGGAACACCGCATATATCAATATTCCGCAGGCCGCGGGACTGGCGACAGAGCGGTTGTCGGCGCATGTGGGCCAGCGCATCCGCTGGGCCAGAGGCATGATTCAGATTCTGCGGGTGGATAATCCGCTGTTTATTCCCGGGCTGAAGCTGCCGCAACGGCTGTGTTACTTCAACGCGATGATGCACTTCATGTATGCCTTGCCGCGATTGATCTTCCTGACGGCGCCGCTGATTTATCTGCTGCTCTCCGACACGAATGTGCCGGGCTATTGGGCGGCGATTCTGGCGTATGCGCTGCCGCATCTGACGCTGGCGAATATTACCAACTCGCGCGTGCAGGGACGACACCGGCACTCGTTCTGGAATGAAATTTACGAGACCATTCTCTCACCGTATATTCTGTTGCCAACGTTGCTTGCGTTCATCAACCCGAAGCTGGGGAAATTCAATGTGACGGCGAAGGGTGGACTGGTGAAGCGCAGTTTCTTTGATCGCCGGATTGCACAGCCATTTCTGGCCCTGCTTTTTTTCAACTGCATGGGGCTGCTGATCTCCATTCCGCGCTTCTTCATCTGGGATCGAGATCGACCCGGCACCGTGATTATGAACCTGATCTGGTGCTTTCTGAACATTGTCGTTCTGGGGGTTTGCGTTGCGGTTTCGCGCGAGATGCAGCAGCTTCGTCAACATGTGCGCATGAAGCTGGTGACCGAAGTTGAGATTGAGTTCAAGGATGGACGACGGGTGCGCGGCACCTCAATCGATGCATCGAGCGGCGGCACCTCGCTGCGGCTGCCCATTCCTGCCGAGATCAACGAAGGGGAAATGGGTCGTGTGAGCTTTGCCAACTCACTGATGGAAGGCGATCTGCCGGTCTCTGTGGTCTCGGTGGAAGGAACGCTGGTGCGGCTTCGCTTTGAAGAGATGACGATCCAGGAGCAGGAATTGCTGACGACGGTGCTGTATTCACGTGCCGACACCTGGCTGGGCTGGGGCGAGGGTCGTGAGATTGATCAGCCGATGCGCAGCCTGGGGCGCATCTTCGTCATCTCGTTCCGCGGCTTGCGCATGATGTTCAGCAGCTTGCTATTGCCCGCGGCGCGATTGAAACAAGACAGGAAAACGAGGGCAAAGTCCGCGAAGGCGGCGATGGCAGCGCGGACGGCGGGCGCACTGATTCTGCCTCTGGCGCTGCTGTGTGGAGGCCGTGCAGCAAGGGCGGCATCGCAATCCGGCCCGGCAACGATTCCCGCGTCGACGGCAACCAGGACGATGGCGCCAGGCGCGGCTTCACCGACGGCGTTGCCGCCGTTGCCGCCTGCCCCGCCCGGACAGTTTCATGATCGGATCACGCTGAAGGATGTTGGCGACACGACGATCAATATGCGCGGCGTGGACAGCCAGCACACGGTTTTTTTCGATCTCAAGCAAACGTATGTGGTGCGCAAGGCGAAGATGCATATCGTCTATGCGTTTTCTCCCAGCCTGCTGCCACAGTTGAGCCACATCCGTCTGATGATGAACGGGACGCTCTTTGCGACCATCCCGATGCCGCCGAACTCCAATCCGACAAATGGAAGCCAGATTGCGGAGGCGGATTTCGATGTTCCGGCCGATGTGCTGGTGCGCCGGAATCAGTTCACGATCGAGTTTGTAGGCCATTACACGATGACCTGCGAAGACCCGGCGAATACGGCTTTGTGGGCGAATGTCAGCAATGCGTCCTATCTGGACGTCGCGGGAGACATTCTTCCGCTGACCAACGATTTGAGCCAGTTGCCACTGCCATTTCTGGATATTCAGTCGATTGAACCGCCGAAGATTCCCATTGTGTTTGCCTTGCCGCCAACGCTGAAAGGCGTTCAGGCCGCGGGGATTGTCGCGTCGTACTTTGGCATGGTTTCAGAGAATCGACCGGCGCGTTTTCCCACGTACATCGGAGCATTGCCGGATGGCGACAGCGTGCTGATTGCGGAGAATCCGTCGATGCTGCCGGGCGGACTGGACCTGGGTACAATTACCCAGCCAACCGTGGCCATGCGTCCCAATCCAAACGATATTTACAGCAAGGTGCTGATTATTACCGGAGCCAATGCGGACCAGACGTTGACCGCTGCGCGTGCCGTGGCCATGCACTCCGACCTGCTGCAAGGATCCACGGCGACGATCAGCAATCTGGTTCTTCCCGCGGCATCGAAGGCTGACGACGCGCCACGCTGGGCGAGAGGCGATCACACGGTCCAGTTGTGGGATTATGCTTCCGCCGATACGTTGCAGGGAGATGGCTCGGCGCCGATCAATGTCTACTTCAGAATTCCTCCGGACCTGTTTTTTGTGCAAAGACCCAATGCCGTTCTGCATACGGTTTATCGCTATAACTCGATTCCAATCGGACCCATTTCAAGCATTCAGGTGCGGGTCAACAATGCGTTTCTTGGCTCCTTGCCGCTGATTCCCGGAACCGACCCGGCGCGCGTGGTCAAGACGGATGTTCCGGTTCCGGTGGTGAATCTGCGTCCGTTTTCCAATTCGCTCTCGTTTGATTTCACCTTTCAACTGCTGAAGAAAGGCGGCTGTAACGATTCGACGCCGAACAACATGCAGGGCGCAGTCACCAGCGACACCTATCTGGACCTGAAAGGCTATCCACACTATGTTGGATTGCCGAATCTGGAGCTGTTCTCCAATGCGGGATTTCCTTTCACGCGCTTTGCGGATATGAGCCAGACGACGGTGGTGATGCCGCAGGCTCCGACATCTCAGGAGATTGAACTCTTCGCAACCCTAATGGGACACTTTTCGCGCCAGACCGGAATGCCTGCGCTGCGCGTGGGCGTGACGACGGCAGAGGCGATGGTGCCCAACGCGGATACGGATTTTCTGGTGTTGGGAACGGGCGAAGATCAACCCGGATTTGATCGGCTGGGCAACAGACTGCCCGTGAACGTGCGCGCAGGCGAGGTTCAGGTGCGCGATACGCTGGGGCTGTTTACGCCGTTTCATCACGCGTGGTGGAAGATTC
>JAJZDO010000420.1 GCA_021805955.1 Acidobacteriota bacterium | reverse complement strand
AAAGTGATAGGGCGGCCACGGGCCAGAGAGCATGATCCGGCAATCACGCATCGTCTGGCTGGCGCAAGAATATTTGTTCTGATAACGAACAACACTCTCGTGCTCAATCAGATGGGCAATATCGAGTAGCATCTTTCCGCTTTCGGTGCGGCGGCAGGAAATGTCTTCCTCCAGCGGGGAAAACATGCGATGGACCTGGACAAAAACAGCCTTGGCCTTGGTCTGCCGCTCCCGCTGTACCGTCGCCGTCTCCCGTAGCCGTGAAAGATATTCCTTTCCCACGCACGGAGAAGACTGATATTTCGGCGAATTGGGACCGTCGTCCTCAAACACCACTTTCAGGTGCATCTCCGCTTTGCCGCGAAGACGTTCCACGTTGGCGGTGAAGTGGCGCTGATTGCTGCGAACCGACCGGCGCAGGGCGTCGTCATCGGGAAATACCGTACCAAAACGGAAGGGCAATACAGTGGAATGCTCAAAACAGTTGGCAATCACACGAGCATGATCGACGGCCGACTTTTGTTCTAAATTGTCTTTTGGATTGTGTTCACTGACGATCACTGCGAAATCACTGGCGGGGTAAAGGAAAATTTGATTTCCGAGGACGCCGACTTGGGTATCGAACGGAACCGGTTTGCGATGATGAGCTAGTTCTGGAAATGCCTGTTTCTCTGCAATGCAATATGCATACCATGCCATGCTAAGTCACTCCATCACGCTGGATCGCACCAACAAGAACGTCCAGGCTGAAAGTTTATTTTTGTCGTACTACATCGAATTAGTCTCCGAGAAAACAACATTTACTAGAACGCCAACAGCAGGCTGCGACGCACCAGCATCATCCTAGTCCTAAGGGTGAAAACCGGCAACTGCTACTCTTATCCGGCGCAAGATGAGCCTGGAGGAGTGTGAGCGGGCAAGCTGAGGATGGATGATCAGCGTGCCTGGAGCAGAGAAGTTGAGTTTGGTGGAGATCGAGGCATTTCTTGCGGCCTCGGAGAGTGTGCGGTTTGCCGGTTGCGGACGCGCGGAGATGTATATCTGGGTAGAGCGCCTGCTCTGCCATCACGAGTATCCGCTTCAGAAGCGGCGCGCCAAAGGGCTGCTGCGGGCATACGTCGCGTGCATGACCGCCCATCAGCCGGGCGCAGTCCACGCGGCTGATGGGCGGCTATTTGCGCATGGGGCGGGTCGCTTACAGGGCAGGGTTTCGGCATCATCAACAGCGATGTGGTCGCGCCCAACCATCCCGTGCGGAGCCTTTTCGGTTTCCCGGGTTCAGGTCGCGTGATGGTCGTGAACGGCATGTTGACCTTTTTAGTCAATGAACAAGCTGCCTGCCGCAGGTTTGGATTTCCTGCCAGTGTATTGACATGCCAGACAAAGCAGAGGTGCCAGCGAGTTAAATATGAGAAAGTGAAAACAATACACAAATCGCGCTGAAGTTTCTGAGGCAAACCTGTGACGCCCAGACGATTGCGACCCCATCGTCGGGCATTGATAGTACCGCTGCGCATTTGGACTCGTGAGTCGGAGATCTATGACATCCAGAAAACTGTGTGTGACGTTCACCGCCCTGTGGCTCGCCTTGGCCATCGTTTGCTTGACACCCTCCTGCATTGCCCAGTCGTACGATGTGGTGATTACGAACGGACACATCGTCGATGGGACTGGTTCGCCCTGGTACTCGGGAGATATAGGAATTCGAGCTGGGCGGATCGCCGCGATTGGGATCCTCGCGGCATCGCCGCGCAAACGCACAATCGATGCGCACGGAGAAGTTGTCGCGCCCGGTTTCATCGATATGCTGGGCCAATCGGGACGAACGATCCTGGTGGATCCGAGGTTGCCATCGAAAATTTATCAGGGCATCACAACGGAGGTGACGGGCGAAGGCGAATCTGCCGCGCCCTTGAACGATGCCATGATCCAAGCCGGCAAGTTAAATCCAGGTCTGCTGAAGATCACTCCTGACTGGCATACGTTCCGGGAGTATTTCGCGCGGCTGGAAAAACAAGGCATCGGCATCAATTTTTCCAGCTATGTGGGCGCAGCACAGGTCCGCAAAGTTGTATTAGGCGACAAGAACATACAGCCTACCGCGGCCCAGCTCGAACAAATGGAGTCGCTGGTGCGCAACGCAATGCGCGATGGGGCGGTTGGAGTGTCCACGGCGCTTCAATATCCACCTGCACCCTATGCCCAGACGAGTGAACTGATTGCGCTGGCAACCGTCGCTTCGAAGTACGGCGGAATCTATGCAACCCACATGCGGAATGAATCGAACGCTGTTCTGCCAGCGATCAATGAAGCTTTGCGTATCGGCACAGAAGCGCACATTCCGGTCGAAATATGGCATATCAAAGTGGCCGGCAAAGATAACTGGGGTAGGATGCCGCAAGTCGTTGCAAAGATCGACGCCGCTCGTGCCCGCGGGATCGACGTGGCGGCCGATACCTACGCATATACCGCATGGTCGAACGATTTGCCCGCCTTTCTTCCCCCTTGGGCTTTGGACGGCGGAATCGCGAAACTTCTGCAGCGATTGAATGATCCTGCCCTTCGGGCGCGGATACGGAGAGAAATGCTTACACCTTCCACCAACTGGGATAACGAGTGGCAACAAATCACCGGGCCAGAATCGATCTTGATCTGCGGCGTGCAAAACCCAGAGTTATTGCCCTTGCAAGGGAAGACGCTCGCACAAGTAGCAAATGCCTGGGGAGTGGGCCCCATCGATGCACTTTTCGATTTGTTGGTCAAAGACAATGCCTCGACCACCGTGGCTGTCTTCGGTATGTCGGAGCCGGATGTCGTGCTCGCCTTGCGGCAACCGTGGGTGTCCGTCGACACGGACTCGGAGGGCTTATCTTCGGAAGGAATTCTTGGCCAGGGACATCCTCATCCGCGTGCGTATGGGACCTTTCCGCGAATCTTACGCAAGTATGTGCGCGAGCAACATACATTGACCTTGCCGGAAGCGATTCGAAAATTCACCGCACTGCCGGCGCAACGCATGCGGTTTACCGACCGCGGCGTGTTGAAGCAAGGCATGTGGGCGGACATTGTCGTTTTCAACCCGTCTACCATTCGCGATTTGGCAACATATGAGCAACCGAATCAACTTTCCCAGGGAATGGATTATGTGCTGGTCAATGGCGTTCCGGTGATCGATCACGGAAAGATGACCGGGGCACTTCCCGGACAAGTGCTTCGAGGACCAGGTTATGTCCCCGGTTCTTGACGAGAGATGCAGTCCTGTGTGGGATTGCATAAAACAGTCAAATACTGAACTTCGGATGAAGGGTGAACGAAATCATCCCTTAGCTGCCGACGATGGAATGAAAAGGACCCTTCTCGGGATCGTGCAGTCGAGGGCGTGGACTTTGCAAGAATTCCTTTGCTCTCCGCAGTCGGCAGAACATTCCGCATCTGCTGGGAGAGCTTGGGCGTCCCGCAAATGATACCTGGGCAATTGCGCCCAGCAACGGATTCAACTCCATTCGCCAAAGCAATAGATCGCGGGCTGCCCCTGGTTACGAGGCGCAAGTGTTTTTTCCAAGATACTTGTTGGCTGTGGCATTGGACCAACAACACTCCAATCCTGGAGATTTCGATTTTTCCTGCAGGATAGCTACTTAGCCCGTTATTCACTCCACCTGAGTGAAGACAGACGTTTCTTTGTCGCGCCTGGAGCAGATTCCGCGTCTTTCTGTAGCGGGTTTTACACGTCACGCGCAAACTCATTCCAGTGCAGGACGGCGTGTTGTCTCTGCGCTTATTGTTGGGTCCCGAGACCGGCGGTGATCATGGGAAGTCCGGTTACCGGCCAATGGCTTACTTCGGCGTCCACGTTCGGAGCCAGGGCGCTG
>JAJZDO010000313.1 GCA_021805955.1 Acidobacteriota bacterium | reverse complement strand
CAGCCGCTCAGCATCGGTCAACGGGATTGCGTGGACGCTGCAACAAAATGGCATCATTCGCAACCGATTTGCCTTCGACCTGGTCGCGCGGGTGGAGCGGGGCACGTTGAAAGCGGGGGTGTATCGCTTCGATCATCCAGCGCCCATGCTGGATGTCTATCAACGCCTGCGCAGCGGAGATGTGTACACGATTGCCCTCACCATCCCCGAGGGCTACAACATGTTTGATGTTGCCGATGCGGTGGGCAAGGCGGGCCTCGGTTCACGAGATGCCTTCCTGACCGCCGAAGAGCAGGACACGGGCCTGATTCGCGACCTGGATGCAAAAGCGCCGAGTCTGGAAGGCTATCTGTTCCCCGACACGTACCGGCTGGCTCCCACGATGACGCCGGAACAAATCCTGGGGGAAATGGTGGAGCATTTTCGCCAGGAGGCGCGCCGGCTGGGACTGACCGAAAATATCCCCGCGACAGTGATTCTGGCGTCCTTGATCGAGCGGGAGACGCCAGTGGGGAGCGATCGGCCCTTGGTGGCAAGCGTATTTGAGAATCGCCTGGCCAAAAACATGCCGCTCGACACAGACCCCTCGGTCATTTACGCGGCCTTGCTAGAAAATCGCTACCGCGGAACGATTCATGCATCCGATCTGAAGGCCCAATCTCCGTACAACACGTATACACGCGCGGGGTTGCCTCCCGGACCGATCTGCAATCCGGGGATTCCCTCACTGGAGGCCGCCATGCACCCGGCCAAGACGGATTTCCTGTATTTCGTGAGCGATCCCGCGAATCGGGGCCATTCCCGCTTTGCGTCCACGCTGGAAGAACACGAGAAAAATGTTGCAGCGTATCGCAAGGAACAAACGTCACAACCACAAGGGAACGGCAGGTAATCTGGAGCGAGTGGCAGCTATTTTTCGCAAAATCGAGTTCGGAATTCAACACGGCAACCGTCGGCGCGGCCATGGTCGCCTATGGCTGGTCATACTTGTGTCTTTCCCGGTGCTGATGCTGAGCGGCTGCCTGAAACACACGTTGACTCTGGAGCGGCCACAGGCGCCCCGAGTGGTGATGAGCGCCAGTGCGCAGCAATTGATTCAGGCGCTGAACGCGCGGTACGATGCGATCCATTCCATGAACGCGACGGTGTTGTTCCAGGCTTCCGTCGGCGGAGCCGCAAAAGGCAAGGAGACGGATTACACGTCGGTGCGCGGGTACATTCTGCTCCGTCAGCCATCGATGCTGCGGGTGCTGGGGCTGTTGCCGGTGGTGGAGACGCGGGCGTTCGACATGGCCAGCGACGGAAGGAATTTCACTCTGCTGATTCCGCCGAAAGACGAGGCCATCACCGGGTCCGGTTCGGTGATAACTCCTTCGCAAAATCCGCTGAAAAATTTGCGGCCCACGGTCTTTTACAATTCCCTGCTGGTTGGAAAAATTGGGCCGAACGATCTGGTCTACGTGACCAGCGATACCGGCGTTGCGCGCGACCCGCACTCCCACCATTTAATCGAGGAGCCGGACTACGATCTGGGAATCCTGCGACGCCAGGGGAATAGCCAGGAACTGCTGCCGGAGCGCGTGATCCACATTAGTCGAACGGACCTACTTCCCTATCAACGGGATGAGTATGACGCGCATGGCGTGCTGGTGACGCGCACGCTGTACAGCAAGTATGAGACGTTCGATCAAATCCAGTATCCCACCAGAATCGTGATCAACCGGCCCATCGACGGCTACCAGATTACGCTGACAATCGTGAAACTGACGTTCAACCATCCCCTGGGCGACGAACAGTTTGAATTGAAGATCCCGCCGGGAACGAAGATTAAAAAACTACCGTAGAGAGGCACCGAGCGGCGAAGAAATCTTGTGCAGCGTGAGGTTCTCTCATGCCCGCCCGCATCCAGCAGATACGGGCGCGCGGCCATTCCTGTGGTTGCGATGGCGCAGGGACGTTCCCCATATCATCCCATCGCCAAGACCGGTTCTTCAGGGGTTTGAGCGACCGAGTTGGCATCGCGGACAATGCGCAGCACGAGAATGTCATCCTGCTGGCCGAAGGCCTCGGCGGCAGTGGCGACTTCGGCGGCGGTGATGGGCTTATGCAGCATGGCGTTGACCCGATCGAAGCTGAAGAGCCGGATTACCCAGGGGCGGCAACTGGCGCGGGAGTGTCTGGATTTTTCTTGAGCAGCTTCAAGGCGGGAGCAGTCATGGCGGTGGTGATAAGGGCGACCAGCACCAGAATGGTGAAAAGCTGCGTATTGATGGCGCCGGCCTGGAGCGCGAGGTTGACCACTACCAGGTCGATGAGGCCGCGGGTATTCATGAGGAAGCCGAGGAGCAGCGACTCGCGCGGCGGCAGATTCGATTGGCGCGCGCCCAGGTAGGTCCCGCCAATTTTGCCCGCAATGGCGACGGCGAGCAGCACCAGAAACCAGAACAGTACGTTCTTGCCGCCGAGGTCGCGAAACTCGGTGTGAATGCCGGTGACCGCGAAGAACACGGGCAGCAGCAACACGGAGACCAGCGGATGGATTGTCCGCTCCAACTGGCGATGCCAATGATGCAGGCGGGGAACGCACATGCCCGCGAGGAACGCGCCAAACAAAGCGTGGACTCCCAGGCGTTCGGTCACAAAGGCGCAGCCGAGAATGAAGACCAGAAAAACTGCGAGCAGCACTTGCGAAATATTGGGCGCGCCTTTCCAGCGGACCAGCCTGGCCAGCGCCGGGCGCACCACGCCGAGCAGGAAAACTCCAAATGCGACGAGCAAGAGCATTTTCAACAGGAGTATCCAGATGGAAGCATTGGCGGAGTCGATCATCAATGCCACGGCCAGCAGAATCCAGCCGAGGACATCGGCGATGGCGGCGCAGACCAGAGCCAGCATATTGAGTTTGGCGTCGCCTGTGCCATGGTCGCGCAACATGCGCGCCAAGACGGGAAATGCGGTGGTGCTGAGGCCGACGCCGACAAACAGCAGGAAGGCGGCGAAGTTGGCGCTCACTCCGTGGAAGTTGCGGTACATGGCGACCCCGAGGCCGCAACCCAGCCCAAAGGGAATGACCATGGAGAGCAGGCTGATCCTCATGGCACTCTGGCGCTGCTGCCACACCGACTCGAAATCGAGGTTCATCCCTTCCAGAAATAGATAGAGGACCATGCCCAGTTCGCTGACCAGCGACAGTTCATGCAGGGAACTCGGGGGAAACAGACTGGTGATCAAATGCGGCATGGCGTAGCCGAAGACCGAGCGCCCGAGAAGAATGCCGCCCAGCATTTCGCCCACGACTTGCGGCTGGCCAAGTTTGCCTAGCAGGACACCGCACAGGCCGGTAACCAGAACAATGACAGCGATCTGCAAAAGAAACAGTGCGAGTGCGCTCATGAAGGATTGGAATGTCTTGTCCTGTTCTATCGGGATGTTGGATCGGATGCTGTCAGGAAAAGTTTCGCCTGACTCTATTTCTACGGCAGGACGGCGAGAACGCCAAATTTTTGGGGACGCGCCAGTTTGAATCCACCGAGTTGGCGTCGCCTTCGGGGGCTAGAGAGCGCCCTCGATGTTGGCGAGGTGAATGTTGCAGGAGGGCGACGAGCAGGCGATTTTGCAGCCACTGAATGGTACGCAATGCCAACTTGCGGACTGCGAGATTCATCGAGGTGGCAGGTTGGGAGGTTATAAGGCGCGTTTTTCATTACTAATCGGCCTCTCGGCGCATAAATTATTCTCAATAAATGCTAGCCAAAGATATTTGAAATTTTGAAACCAGGGGTCGCCTGTCCGATGATCTTGTTATCCCGACGAGAGCAAAGGGAGGCGACCGATGGAGAGGTTCACCAAGCTGTTTGGCAGCCTGATCGTTT
>JAJZDO010000718.1 GCA_021805955.1 Acidobacteriota bacterium | reverse complement strand
ACGACGGGCAGACCACCGGCATGCACTGGCAGCGGCAGAAGGTCGCTGCGGAGCATTATCGCGAGCGCTTGCGGCAGTCCGCTGCGGCCAGTTCTGATGATCCTGCCTCCGCCCGCGTGGCCCGTATGGCGGAAACCGGCGGCGGCGCAATGCTGCGTGTCGCATCGACCGACCCGAACATCACGGTACGCACAAAATCTTCTGCGCAAATTTTAGAAGTTGCCGTCGCCATCGGCACCGATCCGGCAACGACATTTTCCGCCATTGTCCCCGCGCCGCCGGAGGTCGAGGAGTTCATCGTCGCGGGCTTCCTTCGCCAGCAGCCGGTGGAATTGGTCCAATGTGAAACCGTCGATCTCCAGGTGCCGGCCTCGTCGGAGATAGTCCTCGAAGGTTACGTCCGCATCGACGAGCTGCGCTCCGAAGGGCCGTTCGGCGACCACACCGGCTTCTACACCCTGCCGGACGACTACCCGGTCTTCCACATCACCTGCATCACCCATCGCCGCGACCCCATCTACGCCACAACCATTGTCGGCAAGCCGCCCATGGAAGACGCCTGGATGGGCAAGGCCGTCGAGCGCATCTTTCTGCCGCTGATGAAGCTCACCATCCCCGAAATCGTGGACATCAACCTGCCGGTGGAGGCGACCTTTCATCACCTGATGATCGTTTCCATCCGCAAAAGCTATCCCGGCCACGCGCGCAAGGTGATGCACGCCGTCTGGTCCCTCGGCCAGGCGATGTTCACCAAGTGCGTCATCGTTGTGGATGAGGACTGCGACGTGCAGGACCTGCGCGAAGTGGTGCTGCGCGTGACCAACAACATCGACCCGGAGCGCGACATTCAATTCACCCTGGGGCCGATCGACTCGCTCGATCATGCCTCGCGCCTGCCGAACTACGGCAGCAAAATGGGCATCGACGCCACGCGCAAATGGGCCGCCGAAGGTTTCACCCGCCCCTGGCCGGAGATGCTGCGCATGGACAAAGCCATCAAATCCAAAGTCGACGCCATGTGGAGCAAGCTGGGGCTGTAATGCTCAAGTAATACCTGGGAATACCTTGGAGCCGCGCTTCGGCTCGAACGGTTACTGGCCGACTACGCCGGCATTTTTAAGCGTGGCGTATACGGCGGGAAACAGTTTGCCAGTGATCTGATTCTCTACCTTGGTGGTTTGGCTGTTGGTAAAAATGGTGATGATCAGGCCAGAACTGGGAAAATACATATAAGTCGCACGATAGCCGATGGTAGATCCTTGATAGGCCCATGCACGAGGGAAGTTGGGCAGGAGGATTTGAAAAATCCCCAGTCCGAACCCGCTAGGATCGCTCGGAGTGGTCTGGGCGATCGGTTGACCTGTGGCCGTCGATACGATGCTTTCGAGTTCCTGCAGTTGGACAGGCGGCAACACATTCCCTTCGAATACTGCGCGCATAAACCGTGAAAGATCGGCTGTGTTTCCTACAATGCCGCCCGCTCCTTGCCCCCATCCCAGGCTGAACCCGCTGGTATCCATTCCGTACAATTTGGATAGCCCCGGATCGTCGTTCACATAATAGCCGGATACGAGCAGCCGCGAAATAGGTGGGGGATAGAAATAGGGCTGATAGAAGGTGTTACGCAACTGTTGGGAATTTATGATCTGGTCGATGACAGTAGAAAAACTGCCTGATGGACTGGCTTTATCGACGATCATCTGGGCCAGAATATAACCTGTGTTAGAGTAGCCCCACGCTGCCCCTGGATTCGCGGATGATGGATAGACATACGCCACCAGTTGTTCCGGCGGTGTCTCGATCATCGGATTGCTTGAGTAAGCGGCCTCGAACGCCGACGAATTGTCATAGCTTGGAATGCCGCTCGTCATGTCCAGAAGCTGCCGAATCGTCACCGCGCTCCAGGCCGGATATTGGGGCAGCCATTTTCCCAAAGTATCGTTAATGGAGAGAGTGCCTGCCGCCTCAAGCTGCAGAATAGCGACTGCGGTAAAAACCTTGGTGTTGCTCCCTATCTGAAATAGGCTCCCAGATGTGACAGGCGACCCGCCGTTATACTGTGTCGTCCCAACCGAAAAATTGATGTCCGGCGAGTTATGCCCCAGGTTGACCGTCATCGACAACGTCGAGATGTGTTCCGCCGATGAGCGAGCGGTGAGATAGGTGGAAAGGTCTTGCTGCAACTCCGACTTTAGTTGAAGGTTCCGGTCAATGGAATTGCCGCAACCGATCAAACAAAAAACCAAACACGCAAACGCGGCTGCACGATAAAACGCGGGAAAAAGGGAAGAGTTTTTGGGCATCGGAATTTGTATTCTTTCTTAGAAGTTGTGGACTAGTTTAGCTTAGATTTCGATGCTGTCAAAAAAAATTGATGCCGCAATGTCTTGCGATGCCGGCCGGGTGCCCCAGAGCCTGCCCTGAGCTTGTTGAAGGGTCTCGCTTCTGAGACCTTCGATTCACTCTTCTCATCCTCATCTACGCGGCCAGGGGCTTGATCTTCCGGCGTTTCCGTTGCGAGGCTTTCCATAAATCCCGCTGTAGTTGCGCCTTCGAGAAGAAATCCGGCGACAGGGAAAAAGCCTCGCCCAGCCGCATGCTCAGCTCCATGGTGACAGCGGTGCGGCCATTCAGAATGCGCGAAATGGTGGCCCGCGCCACGCCAATATGTTCGGCCAACTCGGTGGCGGAATGGTCCCCTAGGAACTCCCGCAGCAGTTCACCGGGACCTGCGGGGTTGTGCATGGTTGCAGACATTTCGTAGCCTCCTGCCTTAGTGATAGTCCGTGTAATCCACGAGAATCGCGTCCTGTCCCTCGAAGGCAAATGTCAGACGCCAATTCCCATTCACTTTGACGGAATAATGACTCTTCAGTGGTCCTTTCAGCGGATGAAATTCCCACTCGGACCGATGCATGTCCTCGGGAACCGCAGCAAGATTCAAAGTCGTAAGCAGGATACGTAGACGAGATTCGTGCTTCGGCTGAATCCCGGCCTTCGACCCCGTGCGGAAAAAGTCCTCAACTCCACGATGACGAAAGCTCCGAATCACAGAGACAAGCGTAACACTGTATGTTACGGAACGCATCCAAATGCTCGAATGAATGCCGAAGAATCACGGGAGGATGACTTTCAGGCTGAGATGTTTCTCGGAAGGGTCAAAATCATGGTCTCGGTGCAGAAGGGAATGCCCATATGTCAGACAGAAGGTCGCGATCAGGCAATCGATGGTTTTGCGGGCCGTATGGCCGCCTGATCGAAGGGAGCGAAAGTTCCGCGCGGCAGCGACAGCGAGGTTCTCTCCTCCCGTGTCGAACCTGTAGAAAATGCCAAAGGGCGAATTCTCTTGCGAGAACTCGCCCCCGGCGATCCGAATTTTCGAAGATCCGGTTTCGGGAACCGGATCACAACTTTGCGCTTCCAGAATTCCTCAGAATCCGCGAGCAGAACCCGCACATCCCGTGTCCTTCGGTACCTGCATGTCGTAAAAAGCTTCCTGTCCGCCAGCCGTCCTTCAGTTGCCTGAAGTGAGTTTCGTCGCCGATCCTCTAGCCCGCTTTCACTTCGCTTTCTTCTCTGAAAGATTTCTCTTTCGTTGAAAAGAGTATTGCATAAGAGCATGACGTTTCGCCGTAAATTTTTTGGTGGAAATCGCGTACTTTCTGTGCAAAAAATGCCGGCTTTCCGATATCGCGACCCCCTTGCGTCCCCCATGTTTTCTGTTGACAGCCGAGCGGCAAAATTCGACACTCAAGCACCATGCGAACTGTCGCCGTCTGCATTTCAGCCATTCTCCTGTTGCCGCGCGCCGGTCATGCGCAGGCGCCAATCTTCGCCGTGGCTTCCACAGAAAGCAGCATCCGCTTTTCGGTCAAGTCCTC
>JAJZDO010001021.1 GCA_021805955.1 Acidobacteriota bacterium | reverse complement strand
TAGCCGGAAGCTGTATATCTGCTTTTTCGTGTCAGTGAAGTTGGTATGGACTTCAAAACGCTCTTGGTCGCAGACCACCAGCAGCGGCGGATTTTCCAGGTCTTCGCGGTAGTCGGCAAGCTGTGCGTAAGCGGCGGCCAGGTCTTTGTGCTTGCGCTTGTACTCCCATGCGAAATGGCCGCGCTTCCATACATCCGCTACACCTTCGCCGCCCTTGAGCTTGGAGACGTGCTTCTCAAACGTGAAAGTATCGCCGGTAGGATCGGTGGCGGCGGGATGCGGCTGGCCCAGCACTTCGCACAGATCGTTAAAATGCGACTGCGCGGCGGCCCGCTCGGAAAGCTCGCTGGCCTTCCAGCGTTCGATAAATTCAGGCAGAGCAAGAGATGTGCGGGCCATAGAAAGCTACGCCCAATCTTACAGAGCGGGCCATGCTTTGCGAAGGGATGGAAAGGGCGAGTGCGGAGCCAGGTTAGGCAGATTCGTTGCCGCTTGGTGGGCCGTTCCGTCTTGGCTCATTCCTCGGACACGCGCAAATGAGAGCAATGTCCGATCCGCGAATTTCGTGTCCGATGCGTTTGGGAGCCGCATGGCTATTGCGGATTCCAATGTACTGAAACCGCAAAACCCTCAAAAAAACCTCTGGCAAATCGGGATCGGACATTGCCTCTCAAATTGCTGGCGCTAGGCGCATCCAGGGCTGGCGCGAACCCCACAAGGCGAACCGTCCGGGAGTACCTTTTTATCCAAGAGTCAGACTGCAACTCATAGATACACAATCAGATTGCGGCGGCGCGGTGCGTGAGATGATCCGCGCCTGTTCTATGTTCCACGGGCAAGATGGGCGTACAAAATAGCTGGCTGGTGCGACCGCCAGCGTCAAGATGTCCGCTGATGAAGCAGATCGTCCTCTAACTGATTGGCGGAGATGGACATAGTGGGTGATTCGCTGCGCATCTTGCAGTGGCGAGCCGCCAATTTCTTGTCCCCGCCGGACTCACAACCAGTACTAAACGATGCAGCGGGCGGGCAACGCTCGACAAACACAATAAAAATGCCGCTCCCCGATAGCGTGCAAGGGAAGCGGCATTTCTGAGTGTGGCAGTTCTGACGCTGGGTTGACTCTACTGGCTTGCTGCGTTCAGCGGCTTGTCCAGACTGCGTACCGCTGCATGGAGAACCGCATTGCGGACATGACTATATCGGGCAAGCATTCTGGGGGAGACGTGGCCAGCCAATGCTTTGATAGTGGAATCGCTAACCGGCCTTTCCGCCAAGCGGCTGATGAACGTGTGCCTCAGATCGTGCCAGCGACATTGCACGCCAGTCTTTTTGCGGATACCAGACCATGCCGTATTCCAGCCCGTGATGGGCCGGGTCTAGGCGATCCCGAAATTGCCCACAATCACCTTGGACTCATTCACGATGGAATCCACGTAATCGGCCCACCATTGCAACATCTTCTTTCGCTCTGGTGCATGTTCGGCGAGGATGTAGACGGCGCGAATGCCTTGCTTCTCATGGCTCAGGGCTTTTTCGATCACGTCCCTATTGAAGCCTTTCTCCGTCAGCAGCGTTGCCCCGGTGCGGCGCAGATCGTGAATGGTGAGCGGCTCCATGTCAAACGTCAGCCCCTCCAGCGCCTTATTGAGCGCGTTCCGTGCGAAGGGCTTCCGAGTGCTTCCCCGGCCCGGTAGCACCAGCTCAGACTCCCCGGCCAGCGCCTTCAACTCGCGAAACATGTCGGCAACTTGCGTAGAGAGATAGACGATGTGCGGCTTGCCCGTTTTGGCGTTTCCTTCCGGGATGAGCCACTCGCCCGCGTCAAAATTCACATGCTCCCAGCGGGCCAGCAATAGCTCCGACTTCCGAGAGAGCGTCAGCAACAGGATGTGCAGCGCCAGCTTGAATTGCCGCCGGATGTTCGATTGGTAGATGGTGCGGAGATACAAACGAATCTCTTGCGGAGTCAGAACACGAGAACGCTTGCGGGCTTTCCCGATGTACCGGGTTGCGACCATCGCAGCCGGATTCATCGTCACGCGCTGCACTTCAAGCGCATAGTCGAACATACGTTTCATTACGCCACGAAGCTGCATGGCGGCGGCTACGCGGCCATTATCGCGCTTGCGGTAAACAATCGCCTGCACATCCAGAGCGGTGACTTCTTTCAGCAGCTTGTCTCCCATCGCGAGATAAATCTCATTGTCGAGATACCGGCGGATGTTTGACGGGTCTTTCCAGTTCTTTGCCACCTGCTCCCGGAAATAGCGCTCCCCAAACTCTCGGACGGTCGGATTGCCGGGATTCCCGCTTCTGGCCTGTTTCTTCTCTTCTGCGGGTGATTTTCCCTGAGCAACTTGCGCAGCCAGATCATCGCGCTTGGCCCGCGCGGCCTTCAGGCTCAAATCCGGGTACCGGCCCAGCGTCACCTTGAGTTGCTTGCCGTCGCGCCGGTAGCGATATGTCCAGGTCGTCACCGCGCTGGGCAGTATGTCGAGCGACAGTCCCCGGCCATCACTCATCAGATAGCGGGATGCTCTCGGCTTTAAGGCTTTAATTTGCGTGTCCGTCAGTGCCATTTTGTCCCTTTCGTGAGTCTCCAGAGTGATTCTGGAGACTCAGAGCCTTCTGGAGACTCACTGGAGACTCAAAATGGTTTGGCTTTCCTGAGTCTCCGATGGACAGTATAGGACACAATATATCACATTTACAAGGATTTAGTTGCTGTTTCTACATTTCGTAGGACGCTCTTGGATGCCGCTCTACTTTCCAATGCAGAAGGTGGAAAATATCAAATTCAAGATATCATCGGCGGTGGTCGCGCCGGTCAGCGCGTCCAGACTGCGCAGCGCGGAATAAAGATCCAGCAGCAGCATTTCGTGCGGCACGTCCGCCGCCATCGCGGCCTCGCCATTTTGCAATGCTTGCAGCGCCTCAGACACCGCCTGCTGCTGGCGCAGGTTCGTCATCAGGCCGGACTCCGATTCTTTTCCCTCTCCACGCATTAGGGTTAGGATGCCTGCCCGTAGCGCCGGTATCCCTTCACCGGTTAGCGCGGAGGTCTCAATCGGCTTCAACTGTCCGTCGAGCATCCGGAGGGCTTCGCTGTCGAACCGGCCGAGCGGCAAATCCATCTTGTTCAGCACGACGATGGCTCGGCGTGCCTGAATTTGATCGAGCAGCGCGATTTCTTCCTGCGTGAGCGCGTCGGCAGTCGCATCTAGCACTAGCAGCACCACGTCCGCATCAGCCAATGCTTCTCGCGATTTTTGAATGCCGATACACTCGGCTTCATCCTGGGCGGGACGTAAGCCTGCGGTATCGATCAAATCAAGTGGAATGCCGCCCAGCGAAACGCGTTCCGTTACCAAGTCCCGCGTCGTTCCCGGCGTGGCTGTCACAATGGCGCGTTCACGCTGCACCAGTCGATTGAACAGCGAGGATTTTCCCGCGTTCGGGCGTCCAACAATCGAGAGCGAAAGTCCATCCCGCACCACACGGCCGTAGGCGAAGGACGCAGCCAGCGCCTGCAAAGGTCCTGTGATCGCCGCAATGCGGTTGGCAATGATGGCCGACGGCATCGGATCAATATCGTCCTCGGCAAAGTCGATGCCAGCTTCCAGTTCCGCGATCAGATGCACCAGCGCCTGCTTGATGGGCTGGATGCGGCGCGAAAGCGCGCCTTCCATCTGCTCCGATGCAATTTTCGCCTGGTACAGAGTTTGCGCCTCGATCAAATCGCGCACGGCTTCTGCCTGGGTCAGGTCAACGCGCCCGGATAGAAACGCGCGCTCGGTGAACTCCCCGGGACGAGCGAGTCGAGCGCCGCGCGCGATGGCAGCGCGCACCAGCGCCTCCAACACCACCGGCGAACCATGCGCT
>JAJZDO010000840.1 GCA_021805955.1 Acidobacteriota bacterium | reverse complement strand
CTGGCACGGAATACTTGCCTCGCTGGCGCAAAGCATCGACAAGTCCCGGATTTTTTTCGATAAAAGTTATCGAATATCCGGAGAGGGTAAGCAGATGTGCGATAAAGCCGCGCGCTATTTTTCCTGCGCCGAAGACAACGGCTTGTTGCTGGCGTGCCATATGACTCGCCTCACTTGCTTTGGATAGAGTTTCTGCACTCAGCCAGGAAAAAGTTCCGTGCAACGCAGGATATATCTCGCGGTATAGCGCATATATTCGATTCAAATATTCGCGCTGACCGGGCGATGGATGGAAATATTCTGCCCTCTGGGTCATTTGGCCTGCGGCAATCTCAGGGTCAGGATATAGTCCAACTGCAACTGCCGCTAAGATGGCAGCACCCTGGATTCCGGCGTGTGGATTGCGCAGAGTAACAACGTCCCTGTTCCAAATATCGGCTTTGATTTGATTCCATAGTTGGATTTTTGAAGCTCCGCCGGAAGCGATCAGCGTATCGGCTCTAAGCTTGGCATGTGTTTCAATGATTTCAAGATTCTGCCGCAGAGCAAATGCGACGCCTTCGAGGATTGCACGCGCCACATTGCCTTGATTGTGGACGGTGCGCAGTCCGAGAAGAACGCCCGAGGCATGTGGGTCCCAAATCGGAGAACGTTCTCCTTCCAGATACGGCAAAAACAGCAATCCATTTGCATTCTGCGTTGCGTTGGAGAGCAACTCATCGATCGATTTGCCTGAAAACTGCCGAAACCATTGGAGTGAACCTCCACCCGACGAGATCACACCGTATAACAATTTTTTCCCAGGCAAGTAGGGTGCGCAAATCAGCTGTTCCGTAGAAGAATGCACGGTGGTGACAATACCGATATGTTCGCTCGTTCCAGTTACATCGAAAGCTTGCCCGCTTCGCACAACTCCGCTTCCCAGCACAGAGGCGTTGAGATCATTCCAGCCGGCAATGACAGGAACTCCGGCTTTGAGCCCTGTGGCGAGCGCGGCATCTTGTGTAACTTTTCCGATGATCTGCTCCGGTGCGAAGAGCGGCGGGAGAAGGTTTGGAAGATCGAGCTTTGTGAAGACATCGGTCGCAGGGCGATTGACAGAAAAATCGACCATACCTCGATTGCTGGATGGATCGCTCGCAACTTCACCCGTGAGCTGCAGATTGATGTAGTCCTTGGCTTGCAGGAGATAGCGCGCGCGGTCGAGTAAGGCTGGTTCGTGTTTCCGCATCCAGAGGAGCCTGGGCAACGGCCAGGTAGGCGCAGGGGGCAGATCGACGCCCAGCAGTTGGGCCAATTCCGGCCGGCTGTAGCTTTCATAGAGACGGTCCACTTCCGCAACTGCACGCTGGTCTTGAAAGCCGATCGACGGCAGAAGCGGTCTGCCTTCAGCATCGATAAAAGTAAGGCTGGAAATATAGCCTGTGATCCCTACGGCCAGGATGGAGGCGTTCTCCACAATGCCAAGAACTTCGCGAACGCCATGGATGACCGCGTCCCACCAGTCGGACGGGTTCTGTTCTTTATAGCCTGGGCGAGGCTCAGCCGTAGCATACGGATAGTTTGCGGTCGCCAGTAATTCTCCGGTCTCGCGGACGAGTCCAACTTTTGCTGCCGATGATCCGATGTCGAGCCCGAGGAAACAATGCATGTCGCTATCAAAAAGATAGAAGATTCAGAATCATCGTGCCGCCCAGGGAAACGTGTTTCAGGCACGCGCGATAAGTTCAGGCGAGTTCGAAGAGCCTTTGTCGCGTCTCTATTCGCGGCTGCAGCAGATTCTAACTGGCCGACACGAAGCGTATGGCACAGCCACCGCCTTTGGCAAGAGGCAGTGTCAGCGTGTCGCGGCTGTGAACTGTTTGCTTGCGAATCGATACGTGTTTCGGATGTTGTGCGGCATCGGGGGCGTCCTCGTAAATCTCCGCAGTGTAAGCACCGCCGCCGAGAAAATCGAGCGGAACTGTTAGCGTACGCGGGCTCCAGTTGGTAATGCTACCCAGGTACCAATCGCGGCCATGCCGCCTTGCGACCGTGATGAATTCGCCCGGATCACCATCCAGTACGCGGGTCGCATCCCAAACCACGGGCACATCGCGCAGGAACTGGAAGCTGGGCTGATTCGCGTATGCGGAAGGGGCATCGGAAATCATCTCGAAAGGCGCTCGAAAGACGACGTATAGCGCCAACTGCTGAGCGCGCGTTCCAACCACCATGGGATGCACAGAACGGGGGACGAAATCCTCCTCCGTCACGTTGTCAAAACCGCCCGGAGTGTAATCGAGTGGACCGCTCAACATGCGCGTAAAAGGGTAGACAGTGCGGTTGAGTGGGCCGTCGCGCCGGGTCACTTTGTTGTATTCGAGACCGAGCACGGCTTCATAGTTGAGTATGTTCGGATACGTGCGCTCAATGCCCCAGGGTGGCGTCGCACCGTGAAAATCGAGCATGAGATGATGCTCGGCGGCGAACTTCCCTACGTCGTAGTAGAACTGGATGCCCTTCTGGTCATTGCGCTGCACAAAGTCGACCTTGACGCCGACCGCGCCCCACTTCTCATATAGGGGAAATGCGGTTTGCATCTGTGCGGCAACCGCTTTCGAGTGGGCCCAGATCCACACCTTTACGTTTTTCTTCGCGGCGTAACGCACCAATTCCGGCACGTCTACGCTGCCATTCAGCTTGGTGATGTCGTCGCGCGCTGACCAGCCGGCATCGAGCATCATGTACGGAAAGCCGGACTTGGCGGCGAAGTCGACATAATACTCCATGTTCTTGGTGGTATATGCGGGCTTCCCGTCAGGGTCAAGATCGCCACTCCACCAATCCCACGAAGCTTTGCCAGGATGGATCCAGCTGGTATCCGCGATGCGGTTCGGCGGATTCAGATCGCTGATCGCGTTCGATTCAATCAGCGCCCCCGCCGTATCGCCAAGCAGCAATACGCGCCAGGAGCTATGGTGCGGCAGGCTCGCATCGACTGCGGGGCCATGACCATCGACGGGCGGAGAAACCTTGGTCATCAGGGAATGATTTTTCCAGTCGCCAGGGACGGCTTCAAGATACATCGCGCTGTTGCCCTCGGTGTCTGCTTCACAGATGGCGGCCCATGCCACTCCAGGCAGGTGCAGCAGCATCGGTGCGCCGTTGAGGATATCGCTGCGCACGCCGCCCTCGTTGCTCAGTGCGCTTACCGTCTGGCGCATGTATTCGCCTTCGTATGGAGTCTGGTAGTTCGGCAGACGGATTGCCCAAGCCGTGGCGTCGTCACTCAAATGAAACTCCGTGTCCTCCTGCGTGAGTTGGTAGCGAGCGAGCGCGGCCTGCTGCGGCACTTGATAACGGAAGGCCACAGCGCTGTTGTACACACGAGCTTCGACCGCGAAATTGCGGCCGGGGCTCGCGCCTTCCGCCACCCGCACCGTCACATCGTTGTATGCATCCTGCACGGCGGAGGTCTTGCCTGCCAGCAGCGCGTAGTCATCCACGCCCGAGCCTGCGGTACTGCTGGCGATGTGCACCGCAGTGCCGAGTGGGGGCTGATTCGCCAACTGCAAGCTCAATGCGGAGTCTTCAAGGACTGGTTTGCCGCGGAAGGTAACCGAATACACCAACTGCCCTTCTCCAGAGGCTGGCCCCTTGCCGGGCACGACGGCAAAGCGCAGAGTGATCCGATGATCGGGCGAGCTGACTTCAGGCGCGCCGGATTGCGCCAGTCCGGGTACAGAGCCGAACACGACCAACGCAGACATAGCAAACAAGGCACGAACTTTCAGCTTCAACATCCTTACCCTCCAAATATCTGAACCTTATTTTCTCCAGGCGAGTGCCACATGCGGTCGCCTTAAAGCCGACCGCATGTGGAAGCTTCAAAACCGGCCAAGT
>JAJZDO010000391.1 GCA_021805955.1 Acidobacteriota bacterium | reverse complement strand
GCGTCCGACCATTTCCCTTCTCCCTTTGCCCAAGCCTCCGACCGTTTCTGAATCAGGCGCAGTATGGGTCGGCCGGCGATGCGGTGCTTGTCGAACTTGATCATCTACGCTTTGTTGGGGTTAGCGAAGAAGCCGTGGATCTAAGCCATCAAGTACGTAGCTCGCCGTCCACTTCACGAGCTTTTGGCAACCGGCTCGTCTGTGCGATGCGAACCCGTGAGGTCCTCGGCATCTTATGGGCTGCATAATTCGGCGGCATGTCGCTGGGCAAACCCACAGCATTGAACGCACTGAGGCTATGCTGAATATACGCTCGGAGAATCCGCGACGTGCTGTTGAATGCCTCCGCTTCCGCGCGATTCTGCGCAGCTAGAGCGTGGGAAGGCCACTTACATAGGCATGCCGTCCTTCATGCCACCCAGGACGCCACCCGTCTTCGTGATTTTTTCCACATAGATACTCTTCCCAGAGGTGTTCACTTTGACGACTACCTTGACGTTATCGCCGTAGTAATCCCTTACAGCATAGGGATTTTCAATCGCCCAGACCTTCTTCTGGGAATCGACGAAAACCGGCAGATAGCCGTCTTCGAGGCATTTCTTCACGCAGGCAAGTCCGTTATCCATGTGCATGGCACCGCATTTTGAGTCGCTGATATAGCCAGCCATCGTTTGGGTCTTAGGGGTTTGGGCAGCGCCAATTATTGTGGTGCTGCCAAGGGCCAGGATGAATGCTAGACGTTTCATGATCATCTCCCAGGAATTCATCGTCCCGCAAAAGGACGGTTTCTATGAACGCACTGTTTTGTATATAAATGCCTGCCATCTTGGCAAGGCGCCTGTGGATCTGAATCAACAATATCGAACGCGAGCGAACCAGGAGCATATCGACTGTGGGTCTCCGCGCTTGACCGATCACTTCATCTCCTTACTCCCGCCGCCACTTTCTCTCTAAAATGGGGCAATACCGCGCGAAAGTTCAGGCGGCTGCATCCCGCGAGGGACATCGTGGAATCGATAATTCTGAGCTGCGCTTCGGAACTCTCTCCGCGATAGAAGAGTGCGATGCCCTGGCTGATCTCCGCTATCGCCAAATTGGGATCAAGACTATAGGCCTCCGCAACTTTCTCCGCAGCCAGCTTCAGCATCTGCTGGCCTGCCCGGGCCGTGCCGAGACTGTTCAGCTCAGTAGCTTCACTTCGGTAGTTATGCGTCGCAAAGAACGCAGCGGTCATCGCCAATCCAAGGAATGCACACAATAGGAGTGTCGGATTGGTCCCGAAGGGCCTGCATCGCACATTCAAGCGAACAATCATCTCGGGCCGAGCTTCATGTTCCTAGCTCGAACGTAAAGTAGCACACCTCTATTCATGCGTCCGTGACGATCATCACGGCGGTGCATTTCGTTCCAAGCGGAGCATGGCACAGTTACCCGTAAACAGAGCAGTCAGCGGTGGCGTCGAGTATCCGCAAGCGGGAGGCCAGATTGGGACTACTGCCGGTCGGTGCCAGTTGACGAAGACTTGAGACGGGTGTCTGTCTGTGCGCGGAGCGCTCTCACGTTAAGAATGACAATGCGGTGGCCACGCATTTCAATGGTCCCTTGCACGGCCAGTTTTTGTAACCCGCGCGTGACGACTTCTCGCACCGTGCCCAGCCGCGATGCCAGTTGCGTGTGCGACAGGGACAGAGAAAACGAGACACCATCCCGCGGTTGTGGGAAAGTCCGTTGCGCTTCTTCCAGCAGCAGCGTGGCCAGCCGCTGGCTTACGTCCTTCAACGCAAGCTGCTCGGCCAGAGCAGCGACATTCCGCAACTTTTTCGCCATCAAAGCCAAGGCGGTCATCGCCACCTCGGGATGCTCAAGCATAAAACTGCGCACATCTTCCTTTGCCAGAAAGAGGACTTCAGAATCTTCCTCCGCCACAGTGGAGGATGGATAGGGTCCGCCATCGAACACCGCCGCCTCCGCGAGCAAGCCACCGGCACGCTCCACGTGGATGGTCTGTTCGCGGCCATCGATATTTTCCCGGAAGGCCCGGACAGAGCCGGAGAGCACAACATAAAGTCCATTCGCGGCGTCGCCGGCTGTAAATAGAATCTGCCCTTGCCGAAGTTTGCGCTCCCTGCCGCGCGCAGCCAGTTCCGCCAGAGCATCTGTGGGAGAACCCTGAAACAAGGCAGACTTTGCCAGAATCGCCACGCGTCGTTCGGTTGACATAGCGCAATCTTCCCGCATGTGCTCTCGGATGGCAATAACAAGACAGATGGCACTTGGTAAGACAAACCATCCAAAGAGTGATTTAAGTCACTGAGCTTGGTTGGCCCAGGCACTACTTTTGGGAACAGGGAGATTCAACTATGGTCATCACATCGGAAACACCCGTTCGCGACATTGTAGTGGAAGATCCAGCCGCCATCACGGTGCTGGAGCGTTTCGGCATCGACTACTGTTGTGGAGGGAAGCATACGCTAGCCGTAGCCTGCGCCAAGTGCGATGTGGACCTTGCTTCCGTGCTGGAAGAACTGGAGCGCCGACAGCAGAATACAAGCGTACCGGAAGCCCACTGGCAGAACGCCCCGCTCAAAGAATTGACGGGTCATATCGTCCAGAGGCACCACGCATTTACGCGCGAGCAGATCCAGCTAATTGGCGATCTGATGAAGAAGGTTGAGGGCCGCCACGGGGCCGACCATCCGGAAGTCTTCGAGATCGGCAAGGTCTTTGCCGTTATCGGTTCCGAACTGACACACCACTTTTTTTGTGAGGAAAATATCCTCTTCCCCTACATCGAAGAGATGGAAGCAAGCCAGCAAGCGGCGCTGCCACCCGTCTTCGGCAGCGTGGAGCAGCCCATCAACCGCATGATGATGGACCACGACCAGTCTGGCGAGGAGCTTCGCACGCTGCGGAGTCTCACCAACGATTACACGCCGCCGCGCGCCGCCTGTCCGACATGGCGTGCCCTCTATCGTGCGTTGGAAGATCTGGAGCGGGATCTGCACCAGCACATCCATCTGGAGAACAACATTCTTTTCCCGCGCGCTCTGGCGCAGGCCGGCGCTCCAGAACTGGCGACGGAGAAGGCATGACTTCAGCGCCCCACGTGGAGGAGCAGAGGGCGAACGCGACGCGTATTGCGATGGAGCAGCACAGCCAATGGCTGGTGACTGCCTTCATCGCGAGCGGCATGCTCTTCATGCTACTCCCTGGAACGTTTCTCGGCGTATGGAACTTGATTGGCATCTCGCAGCAACGCACGCTCAGCAGCCTGTCTCCCTCATGGATACAGGCGCACGGTCAGGCACAGATCTTCGGCTGGATCGGCTCATTTATTCTAGGGATCGGATTTTATTCCCTGACCAAGATGCAGAGCACCCTTACGTTTCCGGTGCGCGCGGGATGGACTTCGTGGTGCCTGTGGACGCTGGGGATTGCGCTGCGCTGGACCAGCGGCGTCACGGGTTGGCAGTGGAGGATTCTGTTGCCGCTCTCCGGAGCGCTGCAACTGATTGCATTTTTTCTCTTCTATCGCTCGGTGCGGCGGCATCGCCCGGCGAATCCGGCGCACCGCATAGAAACCTGGACGGTGCTCGTCATGGCGGCGACGGTTGCCTTTCTCGTTGCCATGATCATAAATCTTGCGGCCTTGACACATCTGGCCCTCTATGGCGACTCGCCCACGCTGCCGCATGTTTTCGATCAGCAACTTGTCGTACTGGCGGTCTGGGGCGTGCTGGTGCCTACCATCTGGGGCTTCAACGCGCGCTGGCTGCCGGTATTTGCCGGATTCCAGAAGCCCAACAACGTACGTCTACTGGTCGCCTACGGCCTGAGCGTTGCCGGTGTGCTCGCGGTCTTTCTCCAATAACTTTCATACGCCAGGG
>JAJZDO010000152.1 GCA_021805955.1 Acidobacteriota bacterium | reverse complement strand
ACAACAGATTGTGGTCACGGAAAAGCGCATTGGCGGCGTAGCAATTGTGAACGATAAAACGCCGCTGCCGCAGGACACACTGGCCGCGGCACTGGCGTCGGACGCTGTGCTGCTGGGTGCGGTAGGCGGCAACGAATTCAACGCGCTTCCTCCGGACAAGAGGCCAGAGGCTGGATTGCTGGCAATTCGCGCAGAACTGGGCGGCTTTGCCAATCTTCGCCCGGCCTTCGCGTTTCCTGAGCTTGCGGTGAACAGTCCTCTGCGTACGGAGGTAATTGACGGCGCAGACATTCTCTTTGTGCGCGAGCTGCTTGGCGGACTCTACTTCGGCACTCCACGCGAGTGGAATCGCTCAACCGGAGAAGCCTGGAACACGATGCGGTATTCGCGCGGAGAGGTCCAGCGCGTGGCTCGGATCGCATTTCAACTGGCGCAAAAGCGCAGGCGCAAGCTGACTTCGGTGGACAAGGCAAACGTGCTGGAAGTTTCGCAACTGTGGCGGGCGACTGTGCAGGAAGTGGCGGCCGAATTCCCGGATGTTACGCTCGAGCACCAGTACGTAGATGCAATGGCGATGCACCTGATGAATCAGCCGCGGAATTACGACGTGGTGCTGACGGAAAACCTCTTCGGAGACATACTGAGCGATGAGTCTGCGGTGATTACCGGATCGCTGGGTATGCTGCCATCGGCGACGATTGGCGGCAAAGTGAATCTTTACGAACCTGTACATGGCTCTGCTCCGGATATTGCGGGCAAGGGACTGGCCAATCCGCTGGGAGCGATCCTGACCGGAGCGCTGGTACTGCGTCATTCGGCGGGCATGGAATCGGAAGCCGCCTCGGTAGAAACGGCCGTCCGGAAAGTGCTTGAAATGGGCTTCCGCACGCCGGATCTGGCGCGTGGCGCTGCGTCCGGATTCCGGGTGCTGACAACTGCGGAGATGGGCGCCAAAGTGCGCGAAGTACTGGGTCTGTAGTCTGCACAATTGCGCGCTGAAATAAGGAGAAGTGATGAGCAACGCACCGAAGACATTATTTGAGAAAGTCTGGGAGCAGCATGTAGTTGTCGAGCCTCAGGGAGAGCCAACGATTCTCTATATTGACCTGCACTTGCTACACGAGGTGACTTCACCGCAGGCCTTTGAAGGGCTGAGGCTGGCGGGACGCAAGGTGCGCAGGCCGGATCGCTGCGTGGCGACGGTGGACCACAACGTGCCGACAACTCTGGCGGAACGATTCAATATCGTGGACCAGATTGCGGCAACACAGATTGCAACACTGCGGAAAAACTGTGCGGATTTCGGTGTGGAACTCTATGACATCGGGAGCCGCGAGCAGGGGATTGTGCATGTGATTGGACCGGAGATGGGTCTGACCAAGCCAGGCATGACGATCGTCTGTGGAGACTCGCACACCTCGACGCACGGAGCATTTGGCGCACTCGCATTCGGGATCGGGACCAGCGAAGTGGAGCATGTACTGGCGACGCAGACGCTGCCGCAAGGCAAGCCGAAGACTTTTCGCATTGCTGTGGAGGGTGAGCTGCCACAGGGCGTGACGGCGAAGGATATTGTGCTCGCGATCATCGGCAGAATAGGGACCGATGGCGCGACTGGCTGTGTGGTCGAGTACGCCGGTTCGGCGATCCGTGGGCTTTCGATGGAAGGCCGCATGACGATCTGCAACATGAGCATTGAAGCAGGCGCGCGGGCAGGGATGATTGCGCCCGACGAAACTACCTTTGCGTATCTGAAGGGACGACGATTTGTGCCCCATGGCGAAGCTTGGGACGAAGCGGTTACCGCATGGCGCAGACTGCCAAGCGACCCTGGAGCGAAGTTTGATCGCGAACTGGTGATCGATGCTGCAACACTGGTTCCATACGTGAGTTGGGGAACCAGCCCAGGGATGGTTGCGCCCATCACAGACGTTGTACCCGATCCTGAAAAAGCCACAGACGATAACGAGCGCAAGGCATTCGCCCGCGCACTGGAGTATATGGACCTGAAGGCGGGAACACGCCTAGAGGATGTGGCCGTAGATCGGGTCTTCATCGGCTCCTGCACCAACTCGCGCATTGAGGATCTGCGCGCGGCGGCAGGAATTGCCGAAGGACACAAGGTGAGCACGCAAGTGCGCGCGATGGTGGTTCCCGGCTCACAGGCCGTGAAGGAGCAGGCCGAACGTGAAGGATTGGATGCGATCTTCCGTGCCGCTGGATTCGAGTGGCGCGAACCTGGATGCTCGATGTGTCTGGGAATGAATCCGGACATTCTATCACCGGGCGAGCGATGCGCTTCGACAAGCAATCGGAATTTTGAAGGCCGCCAGGGACGCGGCGGACGCACACATCTGGTGAGTCCGGAGATGGCCGCTGCCGCGGCGATTGCCGGACATTTTGTGGACGTGCGCGAGTGGAAGAAAAATCAGACCTCGGAGGTTCGCTGAGATGCAGCCCTTTCAAACCATTACATCGCGTGCGGTGCCGCTGGACCGCGTGAATGTGGATACAGATCAGATTATTCCCAAGCAGTTTCTCAAGCGAATCGAACGTTCTGGCTATGGTGAATTTCTCTTCTATGACTGGCGACGGAGTGCATCCGGTGATCCTGACCCTGGTTTCGTGCTGAATGATGCTCGTTACGCTGGAGCGCAGATTCTGCTTGCGGGTAAGAACTTCGGCTGCGGCTCCAGCCGCGAGCACGCAGCGTGGGCGCTGTCCGACTATGGTTTTCGCGTGGTCATCGCGCCGACATTTGCCGATATCTTCTTTTCCAACGCCGGCAAGAACGGAATTGTGCTGGTGCGGATGGCGGAGGACCAAGTGAAGCTGCTGATGCATCGCGCGTCAGAGCTTCCGGATTACCTTCTCAGGGTATCGCTGGCGGAGCAGACGGTGACCGATGCACAGGGTTTTTCCGCGCAGTTTGAGATCGATCCATTCCGCAGATACTGCCTGATGGAAGGTCTGGACGATATTGGGCTGACGCTGCGCCACTCACAGGCGTTGGATGCATTTGAGGCAATACATGACCATGCCGGATGGCTGCGTCCACGCGCAAGCTGAACGCAGGAGAGACAACAACGAATCACTGCCGAACCAATCATTCAAAGATCAAAGGACACTATGACTGTAGAAGGAAAGCGCCACAGCATCCCGTTGACCGAAGGACCGAGCCGCGCGGCGGCGCGAAGTTATCTGCGCGGTGTAGGCTTCAGCAAAGAGGACCTGCACAAGCCGATCATTGGTATTGCGAATACCTGGACGGAGATCGGCACCTGCAACATGCATCTGCGGGAGATTGCTGAAGCCCTGAAACAAGGCATTCGCGAAGCCGGTGGCACGCCCATGGAGTTCAACACAATCACCATCTCTGACGGCATCACCATGGGCACGCAGGGCATGAAAGCATCCTTAGTGAGTCGCGAAGTGATTGCAGACTCGATTGAACTGGTGGCGCGCGGGAATCTCTTCGATGGAGTGGTCGGCATAGGCGGATGCGACAAGAACATGCCAGGCATCATCATGGCTCTGTGCCGACTGAATATTCCCGGCATGATGCTCTACGGCGGCTCAATCGCGCCCGGCAAACTCAATGGCGTAGACATCACCATCCAAAATGTCTTTGAAGGCATCGGTGCTCATGCCCGCGGCGTTCTCGACGACGCTGGACTAGAAGCTCTGGAGGCCGCAGCCTGCCCTGGAGCAGGAGCCTGCGGTGGACAGTTCACGGCCAACACGATGGCGATGGGAGCCGAGATTCTCGGCATCAGCCCGATTCAGCTTTCAGGAGTTCCCGCAACCGCAGTCGACAAGCACGAGGCAACCCGCACCGCTGGCCGCATGCTCATGGATGCAGTGCGCGCCAATCGTCGTCCCTCCTT